>JALYLE010000046.1 GCA_030774375.1 Chloroflexota bacterium
CGCGGGACCTGGCGCCGGATCTCAGCGTCATAGCGCGGCGCCCATTGGTCGAAGTGATCTGCGACGGTCCTGGCCATCGGCGGAGTATGCGGCACCCGCACGGAGCGGCCAACCGGCCCATTTGGACCATGCCGCGCGCGCCAGCCGAGTGGAACTCGCCGCGGTCAGGGCTTGATGTCAGTCCCCATCGCGTGGTACCCGCCGTCGACGTGAATCATCTCGCCCGTCGTGAAGCGCGCCCAATCGCTCATCAGGACGCAGCACATCTCACCGACGGCGGTCGCATCGGTCATGTCCCAGCCGAGCGGGGCGCGCTTGAGCCACGTATCGGCGATCTGATCGAAACCAGGGATGCTCTTGCCGGCCATGGTGCGCACAGGTCCGGCTGAGACGGTGTTGACCCGGATCCCAAACGGACCAAGGTCGCGCGCCAGGTAACGGGTGACCGACTCGAGGCCGGCTTTGGCCACGCCCATCCAGTCATAAATCGGCCATGCATAGCGGCCGTCGAAATCAAGGCTCACGACGGACGCCGACCCGGCGGCCTTCATCGGTTCCAGCATGCCCACCGCGAGCGCCTTCAGCGAATAGGCCGATGTCTGGAAGGCCGTCGCCACGCTCTCCCACGGGGTGTTCAGGAAGTTCCCGCCCAAGGCGTCCTGGGGCGCGAACCCGATGGCGTGCATGCAGCCGTCCAGCCTCCCCCATCGGCGCATGACCTCGGCTGCCACCGCCTCCATGTCCTCGGCCTTGTTGACGTCAAGCTCCACCACGTCGGGCGTGGTCGGCAGCTTGCGGGCGACGCGCTCGGTGAGTCTGCGTCCCCGTCCAAACCCGGTGAGCAGGACTTCGGCGCCCGCCTCCTGCGCAACGCGCGCGATGGCGAAGGCGATGCTGTCGTCGGTCAGGACGCCGGTGATGAGCAGCTTCTTGCCGTCGAGCAGCACGGGGAGCCTCCAGAGGGCGAATTGCCGCCGATTGTAGGTCAGCGCCCCTGCAAGCCGTCGACTACGCTACCCCACGCCGTGATGGTCCACCTCTACGACTACGCCGTCCCCGTGGCGGATGCAGCAACGGGCGTTCCAAACCTGGCTGGGTCCCTTACTCACCTGCCCACCTCGGACCGCAAGACCCTGCTGGCTGGACTCTTCAAGCCGGAGCGGATGCCAGGGACGATGGAGCGCCTCTCGACGCTCGTCGCTGACGTCGACGTCAGCTTCACCGACCTGATGACGCTCCTCGACAATTCGGCCAAGGTTCGCCGCTTCGTGGCGATCGACGAGGCCAAGGAGATCCTGGACCGATACCTCCCGCCGACGGCAATCTCCGGAACCCGTGACTGGGACGTGGCCCGCCTCTTGGAGCCGTACGGCGACGGGACCTACCACGGTCGCCTGCTGAAACGCGTGCGCAAGCAGCTGCGCTCGGTGAGCAGTCGGGAGGCGCTGGTCACGCCATTCCTGCTCAAACGGGAGTGGCGCTCGTGACGCGCCGCGCCGGACGCCGCCGTGGCCGGGCCTACCAGCCGTATCCGGAGCGGCGCAACCCGTGGCTGGCGAGGCTGGTCGTCATCTTCGTCGGCGTCGCTCTGGTCGTCACGCTGCTGGCGATCACCTTCAACGGAGCCAAGTAGCCGCGAGCGGGTTCCGGCTCTGGGCCGCGGTTGCCGAGCTAGCCGTCCAGGTCGATCGTGACCCGAATCACGCCGTACACGTAGCGGTTGACGTCGCTGATCGCCGCCCACGCCTCTGGGGAGAGGTCGATGACCTTTTGATCGATCGTGCCCCAGTAGCAGTCGCAGTAGTCGACGACGGGAAGGCGCGCGCAGCGCTGAGCGCAGACCGTTACATAGGTGCCGGCTGGGGGAGCGTCGTAGTGCCCGCCCAGTGCACCGGGAAGTGCGACCACCGCCTCACCGCGCCAACCGGCGGTGCAGCAGTACCAGCTCGCACGACCGCTCACGGTGCTGCCGTCGATCCTCGGCGGGGCGACGTACTGGACGGGCGGCGCCGGCATCGCGATCGCGTGGAATTTGGGAGTTGCAGTGATCGGACCCTGGGCGGTTGGCTGCGTTGGGCTCAGCGCCTCGACCGGGATCGGACGACCAAGCTCGAGCAGGCTCAGCGCGGCGGAGCGCGCGCGTCCGGCCGGTCCTCGGTCGGCAGTCGAAAAGCCACCCGCTGCGGCGGCGAGCAGCTGCCGTGCCTGGGCGGGCAGCGGTGCGGCGGATCTCACACTCAGGGGCACGATGAGCGCCATGACGGCCGCGAAGGCAACGGTTCGCACGGCGACGCGCCGCAACAGGTCCGGCAATAGAATCCTCGCCTAGGTCCGTGCTGCTCGAGCCCGCGCGCCATTCTGGTGCCGGGCACTGGCACACGGGAGGAAGGCGCTCACGCTACCGCATGGGCACGCAGTCTGTCGAGCCGTACCCGGCCGGTACCACGGGTCCGCGCGGGATCCGCGCGAGCCGGCCGGCACGATAAGAGAAAGGAGTCGCATGGCCCGGACAAGACGAGAGCCTGGCAGGCAAAGCGGCGCCGTTGTCATGCGCGGCGGGGCGAGGCGTCCGACCGAAGACCAGCGCCTCCTGCAGGGTGGCAGCGAGCCCAGCTTCCTGCACACCGATACCTGGCGTGCGCTGCGCATCCTTGGCGAATTCGTGGAAGGCTTCGAGGCGCTGGCGACCGTTGGTCCGGCGGTGAGCGTCTTCGGCTCGGCTCGTGTGCCGCGCTCCGATCCGTACTACCGGCTGGCGCGAAAGCTGGGCCGCCATCTCGTGGGTGCTGGCTTCGCGGTCATCACCGGCGGCGGTCCGGGGATCATGGAGGCGGCCAATCGGGGCGCGAAGGAGTACGGCGGCCTCTCCATCGGCTGCAATATCGAGCTGCCATTCGAGCAGGACCTGAACGACTACGTCGACCTGGGGATGCAGTTCCGCTACTTCTTCGTGCGCAAGACGATGTTCGTCAAGTATGCGGAAGCGTTCTGCATCTTCCCGGGAGGCTTTGGGACCCTCGACGAGCTCTTCGAATCGCTGACCCTCATCCAGACCGGCAAGGTCGAGCACTTCCCGATCTGCCTTTTCGGCACGGAGTACTGGAGCGGGCTTCTGGAGTGGATCGGCAGGCGCCCGCGGGAACAGGGAAAGATCGGCCCGGATGACCTGAGCCTCATCACCGTGACCGACGACGTCGAGGAGGCGGTCGCCACCATCGTGGAGCGGCACAAGGCGCGCGAGGTGGCGATTCTGACCGCCGAGGCGGAAGAGATGGTCGCCACGCGTGAGGTGATGGTTCATCACGTAGGTGGAGCTCATCGCGGGGAGGCCGTCTGACTCGACGGGTGTCCTGGCGAGCTAGTCCGGGCCCAACTCCGCGTCGGGGAACGCGTGGCGGGCGCTCCGTGCTCACCGAACAGTAGACTCCACGCGTGGTTGGCACCCCTGTCGGCGGGCCGGGCAGCTCCGAATCCCGGAAGGTCGTCACGATCCTGTTCGCGGACGTAACCGGCTCCACTGCGCTTGGCGAACAGCTCGATCCCGAGCGGCTGCGTTCGCTGCTCGGTGCCTATTTCGCCGCCATGGCGGCCATCATCGAATCGTGGGGCGGCACCGTGGAGAAGTACATCGGTGATGCCGTGATGGCGATCTTTGGCGTCCCTACCGTGCGCGAGGACGACGCCGAACGAGCCCTCCACGCCGCCCTCGAGATGCGGACGCGGCTCGCCGAGCTCAATGTCGAGTTTGAGCGGCAGCACCACGTCGCGCTGGAGGTCCGGATTGGCGTGAATACCGGCGAGGTCGTCGCTCCGACGGGTCCCGCCCCGGATCAGGGCCTGGTGGCCGGTGATGCGGTCAACGTCGCAGCTCGCCTGGAGCAAGCGGCAGAGCCGGGGATGATCCTGGTTGGTGAGCGCACCCGCTCGGCCGCGCGACGCGAATTTCGCTTCGACGCGCCACTGACACTGGAGCTGAAGGGCAAGGCCAAGCCCATGCGCGCCAGCCCGCTCCTCGAGGACCTGCCCGCCGCCGCCCGGGGTGTGCGTGGCGTACGCGGCCTTCAGGCCCCGATGATCGGGCGCGCTCGCGAGCTGGCGACCCTGCTGGGCCTCCTCGACGAGGCGGTGGAAGCGAAGCGGGCCCGGATGGTGGTCCTCTATGGCCCGGCCGGAATCGGCAAGACTCGCCTCGGCAGCGAGTTCCTTGCTGCCGCCGCAGAACAGTATCCGGATGTCAGGGTCCTCCGAGGGCGCTGCCTGGCGGTGGGGCACGGAATAACCTATTGGGCGTTGGCCGAGTTGCTGCGCGGCGCGTGCGAGATCGGCCTCGATGAGCCGGTCGACGTCGCCCGCGAGCGGTTGCGGGAGCGCGTGAGCGAGCTGCTCGCCCCTCTCAACCTGCCTCCGGGCGAGGTCGAGGTGACGGCGGCTGCGCTGGCCATCACCGCCGGAATTCAGCTTGACGCTGGGCCTGCCGCGGCGATCAACGCCGAAGATCTTGCTCGCGCCTGGCCACGGTTTGCGACCGCCTACGCCACCCGCGGCCCAGCGGTGTGGGTGGTCGAGGACCTCCATTGGGCAGGGCAGCCGGTTCTCGAAATGCTCGAGCGCATTGCGGCCCGCACGGATGGGCCCCTCGTCCTGCTCGCGACGGCGCGCCCCGAATTCGCCGAGTCGCACCCTGGGTTCCCGGCCGGCGGGGAATCGGCCGCGGCGATCTCGCTCCGCCCGCTCTCGGAGCGGCAGAGCGCCGAGATGCTCGAACGACTGCTCGAGGTGGCCGAGATTCCAGACGCCCTGCGCTCGGAGATCTTGACGAAGGCCGATGGCAACCCGTTCTTCGTCGAAGAGATCATCCAGCGCCTCATTGACGAGGGGGCCCTGACCCAGGACGGCAACCGATGGCGCGCCGTGCACGCGATCGACGCGGCCCCCATTCCGGACAGCGTGCAGGCACTCCTGTCGGCCAGGGTCGATGCCCTCGCGCCGGCGGAGC
>JALYLE010000047.1 GCA_030774375.1 Chloroflexota bacterium
CGGCGATTCCGGAGGTCCTGGATCGTCTGGCGCCACGTGCAACAGGATACGGCCGGGGCCGACCACCCTTCAGGTCGTCCGCCCCGGCGGGTTCAAAGCGCGAGGCGAACGATCGGCCGGCTCCCACGCCGCCAGCTGCAACCGCTATGGGTCAGCGACTAGCACCAGCCGGGCTCATTCGCGTTAACTGTGGCCATGCGCCCGCGACTCGTCAGATGCTGCGGCCATGAGCGTTAAGCGGTTCGGGGCGCGCCATCTGTGCGGCCCAGCGCGTCTGCCACGCTCAGCGGCTTTCCCGCCGACCGGTGACGTTGCATCCCGACTCGTTTTGCGCTAATGGATCCGACAGATGACGAGTCGGAGGGGATCAGCTTCCCCATAAGCGAGCCAGGCGAGCGTGCTGGCGAACAGACGCGATGGCCGGCGTGCGCTGCGGGCGCAATGCCTCGCGCCGGCGTCACCCGCCAGCGTCCGCGGCCTGACCCATCTCACGGCGGCGCGCTCGATAGGCGCGTGCCTTCATCCGGCTGCCGCAGATCGCCATCGTGCACCACGTGCCCGACCGATTGCGGGAGGCGTCGTAGAAGAGCCAGCGGCAGGTGTCGTTGCGGCACGCCTTGACGCGGGACCAGCTGCCATCGGCCATCGACGACAGCAGCGTCGCCAGGATCCTGCCCAGATAGCCGTCTACGCCCTCCTCGCCGCCCGTCAGCGTCCAGGCCTCTGTGTCGCCGACCGACGCCAACAACGGGATCCGAGCGGCGGCGTGGTTCATGGCGGCGATCCGCGCGGGGTCGCGGGGTTCGCCGTTGTTCGCTTTACCAAGCGCGCGCAGGCCCTCTCGGATGGCGATCGCCCGCTCGTGGGCCTCGCGGGAGACCGTCGCGCCTGGACGCAGGGCGCCCGCCGCCGTCAGCCAGTCCCGCAGTTTCTCGGGGGTCGCGAGGGCGTCTGAGTCACCCTCGACGTTATTGGTATTCACGAAATCCTGGAGCCGATGAAGCGCCACATCCGGGGCGGGGAGTCGGCCGCCGGGTTCCTGCCAATCTTGCCGAATGTCCACGCCCATAGGTTACATCACCAGTCAACTAGGCTTGACAGGTGACGCGCCTGGTGCCACAGTGTCGTTCCCACAAAATGGTCGATGACTAGTGACTACTGGAAGGGAGACGAGGACCATGTTGGACTTCAGGCTCTACTACGCAGAGAAGGCCGCCGAGGATCGTGCGCGCGACCGCGAGCACGCGCCTCGCGAGCCGATCCAGGACCGCCCGATGTTGCTGCGGCTCCCTCGACTCGCTCGGAGTCGCCGCAGGCGCTAGGTCTCCCTCGAGTCCGGTTCCGCAACCGGGTCCGAATCAGCGGAGGATTCAGGCTTCAGCGTCTCGGATACGGGAGACGGCTGCCGGGCTGATGCAGGTGGCGTGGACCGAGGCTCAGCGACTCGCTCGACCTCCCCGCGATGGATATCGGGTCGGGCAGTCATCCCGCGCACGAGCAGCAGCGCGCCCAGGAGGATGACCACCGCGGGCAGCACCCAGGACGGCAACGGGAAGCGGCTCCCGCTGATGCCCAGGATCCCCTCGAAGAAGACGATCCCAGCCAGAAACAGGCCCAGTCCGGTGACGATCTGCCAGAAGCCTGCGCGGGCCATGCCCGCGTTTCCACTTCTCGTCCCGTACAGGAGCATCCCCAGACCGCTGCCGCCGGGCGCGACAAGCGCCCACGCATAGGCCCAGCTCTCCCAGTGATCTGTGGCGTTCTGGTAGAGGAGCAAGAGTCCCACCATCGTCACCACCGAGCCCGCGATCGTCAGGCCTGAGCCGTGACGCTGGGTGAGGCCCAGCGCGACAAGCACCACGCCGGGGGCGATGACGTAGAACGGCCAGAAGGCCTCGCCCAGATCGACGCTGAACAACTCACCGGCCAGGAAGACGACGCCGGTCAGAATGAGCAGCCCACCGACGATGGCCGCCCCGCTGCTTCCGCGCCTGGGCTGCGTGATCGGCCCCTCGTTCATGGACCGATCCTACCGCAGCAGGAACCCGTCGCCCAGAGTGTCGCGCTCGTCGACGACGAAGGTGGAGAACCCTGTGAGGTAGGCGTTTCCGGCGATCGTCGTCTCGACCGCTGGGAACGGGCCGAGGGTCGTTTCGCCGTCGATCCGACCTTGGAACACGGCACCGGTGATGCTCGCGTTGCTGATCTCGTCGCCCACTCCGAGCCGACCTCGGCCCGCCGCCTGTGCAAGGAGCGCCGATGTACCCGATCCGCAGGGCGATCGGTCGACCTCCGCCTCGGCGAAGACCGTGACGTTGCGCCATGTCGCACCGGTGACACGGCCGTCCGGCGACCCACCGGGATCACGGTCGACGATGATCGTGCCATAGACGAAACCCAAGTCCGGCTCGAGCGGATGAGTCGGCCGATGGTCACGTCGCAGCAGCCTTGTGATCGCAGCACCGGCACTGGTCAGTGCCTCCACTTGGCCCGGAACGATTCTGAGCCCCAGCTCGGCAGCATCCACGATCCCGTAGTAGGCGCCCCCAAATCCGATGTCGACGCTGAGGGTGCCTCGCTCGGCAGCCTCTCCGTGCAACCCCACGCCGTCCGGACGGACGGCCAGATCGCGGGCAGCCAGGTACGACGGAACGTTGCTGAATCGCGCATCGAGCGCCTCCCATCCATCGCCTCCGCTTTTGGTTGAGACCCGCGCTCGAACAAGGCCAGCGGGAGTCTCCAGGCGGATCACGGTCTCGGGCTCGCTCGCGGGGAAGAGGCCCTCCTCCACGAGCGCGGTCGCGATGGCGAGCGTGCCGTGGCCGCACATCGTCGAGTAGCCCTCGTTGTGCATGAAGAGGACGGCAAGGTCCGCGTCGTCCCGGTACGGCGGCAGGAGGACCGCGCCGTACATGTCCCGATGGCCGCGTGGCTCGTAGATTGCTGCCCGACGAATATGGTCGGCGTGTTCGGCGACCCAGCGTCGCCTCTCGAGGATCGGCAGCGACGGAACGTCCGGGAAACCGCCGGTGATCAGCCTCAATGGTTCGCCGCCGCAGTGCAGGTCGATCGTCTGCAGGGTCAGCCGAGGCCTCACCATCGCTGAGGCGCTCAGCCGGCGAGGACGCGACGCAGCGTATCGCCGTCCACGTTGCGCCCTGTGGCGACGACCGCGATGCGGCTGCCCTGCAGGCCACTCGCCCGATGGGCGCGGACTGCCGCGACGCCCAGGACCGCGCTCCCCTCCAGGACCAGATGCTGCTCATCGATCGCCCAGCGCATGGCGTCGGCGATCTCCTCCTCGTCGACAACGACCATCTCATCCACGAGACGGTGGCAGAGTGACCAGGTGATGCTGCCGCGCTCGATGTTGCCGGCCACCCCGTCGGCGAGGGTGGGGGCTATCGGCATCGGTTTGGTCGTGCCGGACTCGAGGTAGGCATACATGGGTGGTGAGGCCGATGGCTGCACACCCACGATCCGCACGCCGGGGCTCACTGCCTTGGCCCAGATGCCGATGCCGGCGATCAGCCCGCCCCCACCGACCGGCACCACGATCACGTCGACCTGCGGCCACGCGTCGAGGATCTCGGCACCCACCGTCCCTTGACCGGCAATCACGTCCGGATCGTTGTAGGGCGGGACGTACACGGCTGCTCCCGTCTGATCTCGGCGGCGCGCCTCGGCCTCGGTGTCGTCCGTGTCACGGCCGAAGACCTCCACGGTGATGGCATCGGTCTCCAGGGCCCGCAACCGTTCCAGCTTCGCGGGCGACGATGCCGCGCCGACCAGGATGGTGGCGCGCATCCCGTAGCGACTTGCGGCGTGCGCGACTGCGATCCCGTGATTGCCCGAGCTGGCGGTCACGATCCGAGCCTCCGGCTGCTCCACTGCGAGCAGGGCGATCCGGTTGTGCGCGCCGCGCGTCTTGAACGACCCGGTCGGCTGCGCACTCTCCAGCTTCAGCCGTACCTCTGCGGCTCCGGATTCGGTCGCGAGAGCGGGAGCCGCCTCGAGGGGCGTGGTGAGGGCGATCCCCTCAAGCCGGCCGCGGGCCGCGAGAATGTCGGCTGCCGTGGGCGCGCGCGAAGGCATGCGCCAAGTCTAGAGGCAGCCGGCGTGCCCACCTGTCTGGGCGTTCGCGCCCATTTGCGGTGGCGGCAACTGACGGAGAAGCAGGGGGCGTTTCGACCGCTTTGTTCGCCGCCGTTTGCCCGAGGGGGGCAAATCCAGGCCAAGCAGCGCGGTTCCGATGTCGGTTAGTTACCCGAGCGGCTTTGAAAGGGGCGCACGAACCTCAGGTGCCCGGTGCTAGGCGGCAGGCTTAGGGCGGGCGGAGGCGGCAGGCTTTGCCTTCCGTCGGGACGAGTCGGCTGGATCGGTATCCGGATGGGGTTGCGAGGAGCCGCGCAGAGAGTGCAGGCGTCGGCTGATCCGCATCAGGGACCCGATCCGGTCCTCGACTCGCAAGCGCTCTACCGGCGTCGCCCAGTGGCGCAGGGTGAAGTCGACTTCCTGCTTGTGCCGGGTCGCCTCGCTGAAGAGCTCCTCTACCTGTCGCCGGACGTCGGGTCCGGGCGCCGATTCGAGGATCACGGTGCGCGACGCGACAATCGCGACGTAGTAGGAGGTCGCGAGCCGGTCGAGCTCGCGCTGTGCCCCGCTCTCCCACGGCTCGGGTGGTCCGCCAAAGCCGTATCGTCGCCATTCCTTCGCGTGGGCGCCGTGCATGGGTCCTGGCCGCTCCGTTGTGCGCGGCTGCGCCGCGTTTGCCGCGACCATACCGATGCACCTTCTGGCTAGCCATCGGCCGTCCGGGCTACCACAGCCCCGGACCTCTGGGGCTGGGCAGGCCTCCTCACGTACCGAGGTACGCCTCTTGCGGCTGAGGCTGATCAGAAGCCGATATCGCCGTACGTGTGTCGGCGAGCCCAATGAGATTCCCGCACGAGGGTGGAAGGGGGCCTTTGGTAGAATCGCCAAGCCACTCGCGCTGGGGTGTGGCCAAGCGGTAAGGCGCCTGACTCTGGATCAGGAGATCGAAGGTTCGAATCCTTCCGCCCCAGCCAATCTGCCTCCAATCCTGGACACGCGCGCCTCGCGACCTTGGGTCCCAGCAGCACTGCCGCGGCCCCAACGGACGTCACGCTGAGACCGACCCGCGAGTTACACGGCCGACACATCGGTCGATCATCCTCTGAGGCGATGACCTAAGGGGAGCGTCCGATGGAGTTGATCGGCGACCTGGAACGGGCCTTTGCGACGGCGATCTATCCGAACCGGGTGCTACTCGCGGTCGCAGGGATCGTCCTGTTCGCGATCGTGGTTGCGTTCGCCTGGCGACGCCGCTGGGACCTCGAGGCGCGGCGACGACCGCGACGCATGGCTGCAGGCATCGCCATCGGGCTTGCGATCCTCGGGCCGCTCGGCTGGTACCTCGGGTCTCCGCTCTTCCTTTCGAGCACGATCGACGAGCCGCCACCACGCGCGGAAGTCGTTTCGCATACCGCGACGCCGATCGCCACGCTGGTCGGGAGTGAGCCCACCGCCACTCCGAGCGCGTCACCGGCTCCGGTTGAGCGCGCGGGCGCATTCACAGGCGCCGATGACTTCCATTTCGGTCGAGGTACGGCCCGCCTGATCGAGACTGCGCCCGGCACGTTCGCAGTTCGCCTCGAGAACTTCGCGGTCCGCAACGGTCCGGATCTTTACGTCTACCTGTCGCCATCAGCGGACGGATACACCGCCGGTGCGGTTGAGCTCGGCAGGCTCAAGGCGGACCGTGGGAATCAGAACTATTCGGTCCCGCCCGAGGCCGATGTGGCGAGCGGCCGGAGCGTCGTGATCTGGTGCAAGCAGTTTGGCGTTCTGTTCGCGACGGCTCCTCTGACCTAGCGCGCCGCATGCAACGCGGGGCCCCCGGCATCCTCGGTGCGCGCAGACACCCCTTTGGCATGCTGCTGCCTTGTCGGGGCGATTGGGATGCGCATAATGCCGACACTTATTCCAGCGCGCACGCATGCGCCTGCAGACAGGGAGGGCCTCGTTTCGTGCACCGCACTTTTACTCGACGCTGGTTGGCTGTCGGACTGGTTGGCGTGCTCCTCTCCGCCGTCCCGTCGATCGCCAGCGCAAACCATTCCTGGAACGGCTACCACTGGGCGCGGACATCCAGTCCGTTCACCGTGAAGCTTGGAGACAACGTCTCGAGCGGCTGGGATGCGTATCTCGCGACCGCCTCATCGGACTGGACGCAGTCGACGGTGCTCAACACGCAGATTGTGGCGGGCGGCACTAGGCCACGACCCTGCAAGCCGACGAGCGGACAGGACGAAATCTGCAATGCGAGCTACGGCAACAACGGCTGGCTCGGCATCGCCCAGATATGGGTTACGGGCGGGGTACACATCACCCAGGGCGTCGTCAAGGTCAATGACTACTACTTCAACCAGGCTCCGTACAACACACCGGCGTGGCACCGCTTGGTGATGTGCCAGGAGATCGGCCACACCTTTGGCCTCGACCACCAGGACACGAACTTCAA
>JALYLE010000048.1 GCA_030774375.1 Chloroflexota bacterium
TGCGCGGATCCGGGTTGCGCGGGTCGATGGCCGCGACCGTGAAATCCCCAGATTGCAACCTGGTTGTCGTCAGGCAGGCAGATGCGCCCCTGAACCTCTGCAAATCTATGTCTGAGAGGCCCTTGCGGGGCCTGGTTCCGGCCTAACGACAACCAGGTTGTCATTTGGCGAGAGATTGGCCTTCCAGACCGGATACTGCTAACCACAGGACACATCTGGCAACTCTTGAGGCGCGTGTGAGACGAATGAGGCGCGTGTGAGACGAAGCGCCGACGGGTGACGAATTCAGGCGGAGAGGACGCGCAGCGCCGGCCGCTCCTCGCGATCGCCTGGCTCGACCGCCGGAGCCTCGAGACGCGGAACCGCCAGCGACGGCAGGAGCGGGTCGATGCGCCGCCCCTCCCCGAACCACAGGTCGAGTGAGGCGCGGCCGCCGGACAGCGCCCAGCGATGGCGTGTGACGGTGGCCGCCACCCGCTGTCCGACCAGGTCGTTGCCGACCGCCAGCCACGCCTCGCGCTCGAGCGCAACGCGAACACTGGCAGCCTTCCCGGCCGTCGCGCGCAGCTGCTCCCCGGCGAGGAGCAGCGCGACCGAGCCGCTTCGGACGAGGAGCGACGCCAGCCGGTCGAGCGCAGTGGCGGTCGCTGATTGCTCCTGAAGATCGAGGGTGATGGCGTCGACGAGGCGGCTGCGCGCCAGCCAGCCAGCGATCTCCAAGGCCTCGGCCGGAGCGGCGGGCTGGACGACGAGCAGCCACTCCAAGCGAACCCCCAGGCGGGCAGCGGTGGCCGGGTCGAAGCTGCCGGCGGCGTCGATCCAGGCCACGATCCCGCCGTCCGCCTGCGCAGCCGCCAATGAGCCAATTGCCAGCGAGGTGGCACCGTTGCCACGCGGTGCATCGAGCATCGCCAGGGCGCCTCGTGGCCAGCCGCCCGTGCGCAGTGCACCGTCCAGTGATGCGTGTCCGGTGGGGATCGCTCGGCGGGCCGTGCGCGAAGGCGATTCCCCCACCATCGGTCCAACCCCCTGGCGGACCCCCTTGGCTCGCAGCGTTTCGAGGAGCTCAGGCAAGGGGCGGAGGGCGGTCGCAGGTTGGGTCACATCGGTCAGTCTAATAGAACGTATGTTCTAGAACAAGACCTCGCCGATAGCTGCTGCCGAAGCAGCCGCTGCTATACTTCCGGCCGCTCCGTGGGGATGTAGCTCAGCTGGGAGAGCACCGCGTTCGCATCGCGGGGGTCAGGGGTTCGAGTCCCCTCATCTCCACCATTTCATTGCGACGAACACCGCCTCTGATCGCGACCAGGCTGATCCCAATTACCGGTTACGCCTGGTTACCTGTCTCCCCGCGAACCCGCCCAACACTCGGACAACGGCAACTCGGAAAACGGCATTGGTCGCTGTACGCTTGTCCTCCGGGTTGTCTAAGGACGCGGGTAAGCCCTCCGAGACCCGATCAGCAGAAAGAGAGAAGTGGGCATGAGATCCGGGTTTTCGTCCATCGTTGGCCTCGTCTACCTTGTCATCGGCCTGATCGTGGCGTCGAGTCACGCATATTTCACGCATCTCAACGCCGTGACGCCCATCCTCTCGGCGATCCTCGCGGTGGTGCTGTGGCCGCTTGTCCTCTTGGGCATCAACCTGCACCTCAGCTAGCGGCTGCCCGCTTAGAGGAGGGGCCGGCCCCGGAACCTGCGGTCCCCCATGCCGGGGCGTCGCGCCGGTTGGCCTCACAGCGGGCGGGACGCAGCGAGTGTTTGAGTCAGTCTGAACCCCATGGCGACGGCGCCCCGAAGGGGACTGTTGCAGCCCTGATCGCGGCGTCGAGGCCGTAGTAGTGGCCGACCAGCTGGAGTCGACCGCCATCGGCGCTGTAGCGAGCCACGAGATACGCGCCGGCGGCTTGCCACCAGTACAGCTGCATCTCCTCGCCAGCGGCATTCCGAAAGTTGGCCCACTCGCGCCGCGCGCTGGGCCGCACGTCGCGCGCTCCCGCGCCAGTCAGTCGAGCGACGAGCTCATCCGTGCGGCTCTGCTCGGCACGCTCCGAATGGTTGAATGGCACCCCAGCGGCGATTGCGCGCTGGACGGTGGTGACCAAATCGTCGATGTGGAAGGGCTTGCGCAGGACGGCGGTGAACCCGGCATCGACAGACCGCGCGCTCCTGCCTTCCACCGCCTCCTCCGCGTCGAACCGGTGCGCGGTGAACATCACCGTCGGAATCGGCCGTGGCCTGTGGCGGACATTGGCAGCCGTGGCCCAAGCCTCGGCATACGCGACGGCCTCAACCCCGTCCAACAGAATGCAGTCGGGTTCCAGGCTGCCAATCGCTGCGCGCACCGTCTCGTCGGAGATCTGATCAAGCGTGGTGACCTCGTAGCCCTCGTCGCCGAGAACGGCGGTCACGAGCTCACCGATGTCACGATCGTCGTCGACCAACAGAATCCGGGGCGCATCGCGCTCGGCCGCTGCGGGCATTCGAACACCTCAGGGCGCGGTTATCCGATAGCTCGGGGCTCGTTGCGATTCGTCATCCGCAACCTCATCCCTCTCGTCGCCTGCCTAGCTGCGGAATCGTCCGCGCCCAAAGTACCCAAGCAGAGCGAGTACGACGATTACGACAATGATGATCCAGAGCAGGTTGTCCATCACTCTCTCCTTTCACGATACCTATGGCGTCCGCCAAACTCCACGACGCTGACACTCTAGGCGCCATGTCAACGCGATAACGACCTCGACGCCACTGGATGGAAGCCATTGGTCGTCCAGGCGTTCGGGCCTGTGGGCCGCACGGCTGTGTTCCGCACGCGGTGCGGTTGCGGTCCTATGTTGGTGTGGGTGGGCATGCGGAGGCTCGCTCGGTCCTGCTCGCGAAGGATGGCCTCATCCTGCAGGCGCTTGCGGGTGTAGTGGTCCATGTTGTCCCTCAGGTTGGCGGGGTCTTGGCGTGAGAATGCAGGGCGATCGGCAAGCCGTCGAGTCCGCGGTCCTCAATTCATTTCGGGCTGCGATGCGATTTCGTCCGGTTCGCAGCTGCGCTTGCGGTGGGTGCTGCTCCCGCCGGGTCGAATGGGCGGGTCAACAGGACGATATTGGCAGCCAGCCAGATCGCCACAATTCCCGTCTGGATGGCGATGAAGCGCCAGCTGCCCATGAACCCGGTCACTCCGTCGGCCAGCCTCGCCCCGAATGTAGCCGCCCCCAACACGGCCTGGTTGACAGGGTGGCGGTAGGCCGGCGCGCTGCGTTGCCGGCCCTTGCGGCCGGCAGATGCAGATGGGGCCGATGCGGTTGCGCGGGACGGCCGGGGCCGCCCGCTCAGTCGCCGTCATCGATCTCGCCTCGCTTGGAGCGCCGCGCGCCGCTGAACGCTATCGCCAGCTACTGCGCAGGCCACGCGAACCTGTCGCCAGGTGCATGACAAGTAGCACGGCCGCGGCACCGAGGGTGGCGATCAGGATGCTTTCAAGGTTGAAGCCGTTGACGGAGCCGACGTGGAGCACATTGGCGGCCACGAACCCGCCGAGGAGTCCACCGACGATGCCCAGGACGATCATCATCACGAGACCCTCCCGACTACCGACGAGCTTACTGGCGATGAAGCCGGCGATGGCGCCGACGACGATCCATGCGATCCAACCCATTTGATTCCATTCCTTCCAATTGATTGGTCGGCGATCTGCCAACCCTGACGGGTGGGCGCGTCTTGGGCCCTCCCACGGGCGCTCGGCCCACTTCCGTCCTTGCAGTAGAGCAGGTCGGCGTGCTATTGTCAACTGTAGTTATATGCATCTACTAAAGGATAGGCCCGAAGATGCGAACCTCGATGGGTGACACGCTCAGACAAGCCCGCACGGTGCGTGAGCTGTCGGTTGTCGACGCAGCGCGGGCGGCCATCATCTCGCCGGCCTACCTGAGCAGGCTGGAGAACGATGCGGTCAAGAAGCCTTCGCCTCATGTTCTGCACCAGCTCAGCGAGGCCCTCGGAGTGCCGTATGCCGAGCTCATGCGTTTGAGTGGTTATCGCCTGCCGGGCCACCCAGATCAGCCGGCTGCGGGGACGGTCGCCGCGGCCCTGTTCGCGGATCTCACCGACGAGGAACGCGACGAGCTGGTCGCGTACCTGGCCTGGTATCGAGCTCGACGACGCTCGGGACCTCGAGCCAATCCCGTCTGAACAGGTCGGAGGTTTGGCGGTCCGCCGCTGCGGGCAGCCATCCGGCCACTTACTGCGCCGGCCAGCGCTGAAGGACGATCTCCGCGTCAGCTGGGTCCATCCGATAACCCCGGGCGTCTGCGTCCCACGTGACGAGGTCACGGCGGGCGACGCGCCGCATCACCTTGTTCGGGCCCGCCACGATGCCGGCGAAGGCCGTGCCGGTCCGCTTCCCGTACCTGGCGGCCAGATCCGCGTCGAGGACCAATGCCGAGTCCTGCATCGACAGCTCAGCGACCTCGCGCAGCAGCCGACGGCTGTCCGGCCCGTGGATGCCATTCAGAACCTCCCCGAGCTGGCGGCGCCGGAGGTCGGCCTGATCAGCCGGATCGCCGACCGATCCAGCTGGCTGTCGCTGCGGGCCCATCACCCACCGCCAGGCGAGCGCCACGAGTGCCTCCTCTGTGTCGGCCTCGAACTCGATCCTCGGCACCTGAACACTCCTGTACATATTCGTAACGTCTTTGTCACGAATATATCACGGGACGTTTTCGTGCTATACTGCGTCCCATCGGCTGTAAGGCTGCGAACTGACTGATCCTCTGGCCCCCGACTGACGGAGAGCCATCGGCGAATCCGCTTCGTGTCGACTTGCCGAATCGGGGGCACAGGAGAAGAACATGCGTTACACCAGACTCTCTACGTACGACCTGACCAAGGGCAGCTTCGACGAGCTGACCACCATCGCCGAGAAGGGCATCCTGCCGACCTTCGTGAAGGAGCCCGGCTTCGTGAACTACGGACTGGTCGACGCCGGCAACCACAAGGTTGTGTCGATCAGCATCTGGGAGACTCGCGAGGAGGCTCAGAAGTCGGCCAGCATGGCTGCCACCTGGGTCAAGGAGAACATCGCGGACCGCGTCCGCCTGTTGACCACCCAGATCGGTGATCTGGCCCTCTTCCGCGGGCTGCCGGTCGCCGTCTA
>JALYLE010000049.1 GCA_030774375.1 Chloroflexota bacterium
TATCCGTGGGAAGGCGACCTGGGGCTCGACCCGATGCCCTTTGTCGCACAGGCGCAGGCCTATGGCCGCCGGCTTGGCTGCTACGTGGTCAACGATCCGGAACGCATGATCCACCTTGCCGCGTGCGGACTGTGGGGATTCGTCACCGACGTCCCCGACGTGGCGCGTGCCGCCCTAGGGTCATTGCCGCAGACGACCTGACCGCAATCGCGCCACGGCGAGCGGCCTACATCCCGACGGCGGCGAGCTCCCCGAGCGCCTGGCGCGCTGCCTCGGCATTGTCGACACCGAGGGCCAGCGTGAGCTTGTTGCCTTCCATACCGCTCGGCGTGACGAAGTCGATGTTGATTCCCGCGTCCGCGAGCCGGCGCGTCGCGTTGGCCAGCGTCCCGGGCTTGTTCTCCAGCGTCGCGGAGACGAGATCCGTCTCCCGGAAGGTGTCCCCGCGCCCGCTCAGCACGGATCGGGTCGTCTCCTCATCATTCGTGATGAGTCCGACGGTGCCGGTTCCGCCGCAAGTCGCGGCCGCAATGCCCGCGATATTGATCCCGCGGTCGGCCAGCGCGGCACTCAGGCCGGCCAGGCTTCCGGGCGCATCGGGGAGTTCGACGAGAAATGCATGCATCCAAAGCCTCCCTGGGTCTGCATACCGGCTCCGCCATCGGGTAGCGTCCCGACGGTCGTCGGGTCGGCTCAGGTATCCAGTCTACGACCGCGTGTTACGCCCTCGTTGCAGCCGGATCAAGGGCTGATCAAGCTCGGCTGGCCCGCGGTGGCGCAAGCGGCGGTCGCCTCGGGGAGCGGTAGCCTACCCTGACCCCATGACGTACAGCATCGCGGCGCGTGACCCGGCGAGCGGCCGCTTCGGGATTGCCGTCCAGTCCCACGCGTTCACGGTTGGACCGATCGTCCCGTGGGCCGAGGCCGGGGTGGGTGCCGTCGCCACGCAGGCGTTCGTGAACGTCAGCTTTGGACCGATTGGCCTCGAGATGCTGCGCAATGACTGGAGCGCCGAGCGCGTCGTCGCAGCGCTGGTGGCTGGCGACGACCAGCCGGAGCAACGGCAGATCGGTGTCGTCGACGGAAAGGGTGGGGTAGCGGCCCATACGGGGAGCGCATGCGTCCCCGCCTGCGGACACATCCTGGGGGAGGGCTTCACGGTCCAGGGCAACCTGCTGGAGCGCGACGAAGTGTGGCGCTCAATGGCTCCGGCGTACGAGGCGGCGAGCAGCTCGGACCTGCCATTCAGCGAGCGGCTGCTGCGCGCCCTCGAGGCGGCTGAAGCTGCCGGTGGCGATGTCCGCGGCCGGCAGAGCGCTGCGATCGTGATCGTTGAGGGCTCGCTACGGCCCGCGGCGTGGCGTGGACGGCTGATGGACCTACGGGTCGAGGATCATCCGGATCCGGTCCCCGAGCTGCGCCGGCTCGTCAACCTGTGGGAGGCGCAGGCACTTCTCGACGACGAGGGCGATGCTGCTAAGGCGGGGGTGAGCGAGGCGGAGCGGTATGCGGAGGCGCGTCGGCGAGCGCCCGAATTCGCGGAACTCGCGTTCTGGACTGGCGTGGAGCTCGCCAACCGTGGCGATCTGGACGGGGGCCGTCGTGAGCTGGCGGTCGCCTTCGCGGCCGACGCGCGATGGCGGACGACGCTCGAGCACATGGCCGGCGGGCGGGTAGATCGGGCGTTGGCGGAGAAGCTTCTCGCGGAATAGAGCTCGGTCAGCCGCTACCAGTTCGTGGCGGTCGAGGCCGTGATCTCGCCGACCGACTCAAGCCAGCGCTCGGCGTCGATGGCAGCCTTGCAGCCGTCGCCGGCCGCGGTGACCGCCTGCCGATATCGGTGGTCGTGGACGTCCCCGGCCACGAAGACCCCGTCGATCCCCGAGCCGGTCTCGTCGACGACCTTCAGGTAGCCGCGCTCATCGGCTTCAAGGGTGCCCATGAACAGGTCCGTGTTCGGCTTGTAGCCGATGGCGACAAAGACGCCCTGCACGTCGAGCTGTGACTCCTCGCCCGTCGCAGTGTCGTTGATCCGGATGCCGGTCACCGTGTTGTCGCCCTGGACCTCGGCGACCTCCTTGTTCCAGAGGATGTCGATCTTCGGGTGATTGATCGCGCGGTCCTGCATGATCTTGCTGCCGCGGAACTGGTCGCGACGCACGAGCATGGTGATCTTGCTCGCGAACTTCGTCAGGAAGATGGCTTCCTCGAGGGCGGTGTCGCCCCCGCCCACCACGGCGATCTCGCGATCCCGGAAGAAGAACCCGTCGCAGGTCGCGCAGGCGCTCACGCCGCGTCCGCGGAACAGCTCCTCGGACGGGAGTCCGAGCCACAGGGCGGAGGCGCCCGTGGCGACGATCACCGTATCGCCGGCGAACTCGTCGTCACCGGCCCAGACGCGGAATGGGCGCTCGCTGAAATCGACCTTGGTGGCATCCCGGTCGATGATCTCGGCCCCGAAGCGCTCCGCCTGTTCCTTGAACAGCTGCATCAGCTCGGGACCCTGGATACCGTGCGGAAAGCCGGGGTAGTTTTCGACGTCCGAGGTGATCATCAGCTGGCCGAGCGGCGTATAGCCGGCAATGACCAGCGGCTCGAGGTTCGCGCGCGCGGCGTACAGGGCGGCGGTCAGTCCGGCAGGTCCGGAGCCGATGATGATGACCTTGCGACTGGCACGGTCCGTCGGGGGGGAGGTGGGAGCCGCGCTGGGCGGAACGGTTGCTGTCATGGCAATTTCAGCCTAGCAGAGTCGTCGAAGGGCCCGATGCCGGAGCATGGGAGCAGCGCGGGGGCGAGGTAGGGCTACCCCTGCTGGGCGTGCCCCTCCGCAATGGCGAGCGCCGAGCGCAGGGCGGACTCGAAGGTGTCGGCACCATCGGCCTTGTCGACCACGACCGCAAGCGGGTCGTCGCGAATCATGGTGGGAAGGGCCGAGGAGGACGTTCCGGTCCAGAAGATCACCGGCAGGCCGGGCCGATGATGGCGGGCGGTCATGAAGAGCGGCGCTGACAGCCCGCGTTCGAGGCGCCAGTCGAGGATCAAAACCCGTGGAGCCTGGGCGCTGCGCAACGCGGCGAGGAACGTTTGACCGTCCGGAAAGACCGCGGCGGCGGCGCCGTTCAGCGCACAGATGTCGACTGCAAGGTCCGCAACATCCGGCTCGTCCTCGACGATCCAGACTGTGGCGGGCAATGGGGGTGCAGGCTCAAGAGTGGGACGCACGGCTACAGCTGTCACGGTATAGGCTCCGGGTGGTGCACGTGGCGTGCCTGACCGATACCATCTCTCCCGCATGGCCATGATCATTCGCCGCGAAACGGTCACTGTCGATGTCGGTGGCGTGAAGGTTGGCAGCGCGCATCCGATCGTCGTGCAGTCGATGACCAATACCGATACCGCGGATGCCGACGCCACGGCGATCCAGGTTGCGCGCCTCGCGCATGCCGGCAGCGAACTGGTGCGGGTGACGGTCAACAACGAGGCGGCCGCCGAGGCGGTTCCGGCGATCCGCGAGAAGCTGGATCGTCTTGGCGTGGACGTGCCGATCATCGGCGACTTCCACTACAACGGTCATCTGCTGCTGACGAAGTACCCCGCCTGCGCCGCTGTCCTGGCCAAGTACCGGATCAACCCTGGCAACGTCGGATCCAAGCACCACGACGCTAATTTCCAGCGGATCGTCGAGGTCGCGCTGGCCAACGAGAAACCGGTCCGCATCGGTGTCAACTGGGGATCACTCGACCAGCAATTGCTGACCGAGATGATGGATGCCAACGCCGCCTTGCCCGAGCCGCGCGATTCCCGCGAGGTGCTGGTGGAGGCGATGGTGGAATCCGCGCTCCGATCCGCTCGGCTCGCCGAGGAGACCGGCATGCGCCACGACCAGATCATCCTGTCGGCCAAGGTGAGCGGTGTCCAGGACCTCGCGGAGGTCTACACGCGCCTCGCCGCCCGTTGCGATTACCCGCTGCACCTGGGCCTCACCGAAGCCGGCATGGGGGCGCGCGGCATCATCTCTTCAACAGCCGGGCTGGCGATCCTGCTCCAGCAGGGAATCGGCGACACCATTCGAGTCAGCCTCACACCGGAGCCCAACGGGGATCGGACGGAGGAGGTCGCGATCGCGCAGCAGGTCCTCCAGTCGATGGGCCTCCGATCCTTCGCGCCGCAGGTCAGTGCCTGCCCCGGCTGCGGTCGGACGACCTCGAGCTTCTTCCAGGAGATGGCGCGCGACATCCAGGCGTACCTGCGCGATCAGATGCCGATCTGGCGCGAGGCCCATCCGGGTGTCGAGGAGCTGCGGGTGGCGGTGATGGGCTGCGTCGTCAATGGCCCGGGCGAGAGCAAGCACGCCGACATCGGGATCAGCCTGCCGGGCAC
>JALYLE010000050.1 GCA_030774375.1 Chloroflexota bacterium
GCCCCGGTCACGTCGGTCGTGCGCAGGTAGAACTGCGGGCGGTAGCCGTTGTAGAAGGGGGTATGGCGGCCACCCTCCTCCTTGTTGAGGACGTAGACCTGGGCGGTGAACTTGGTGTGGGGCTTGACCGAGCCCGTCTTGGCGAGGACCTGGCCGCGCTCGATCTCCTCGCGCTCGATGCCCCGGATGAGGCAGCCCACGTTGTCGCCGGCGCGGCCCTCGTCGAGCAGCTTCTTGAACATCTCGACGCCGGTGACCACGATCTTGCGGGTCGGCTTGACCCCGACCAGCTCGACCTCGTCGCCGACCTTGACGATGCCCCGCTCGATGCGCCCGGTGGCGACCGTGCCCCGGCCCTTGATCCCGAACACGTCCTCGACCGGCATGAGGAACGGCTTGTCGATCGCGCGCTCGGGCGTCGGGATATAGGAGTCGACCGCATCCATGAGCGCCTGGATCGGGGCGTAGGCGGGATCGGCCGGATCGTCCTTGGCCTCGAGCGCCTTCAACGCCGAGCCGCGGATGAACGGGATGTCGTCGCCCGGGAAGGCGTACTTGGAGAGCAGCTCGCGGACCTCGAGCTCGACCAGGTCGAGCAGCTCCTCGTCGTCGACCATGTCGACCTTGTTGAGGAAGACCACGATGTAGGGCACCTCGACCTGGCGGGCCAGCAGGATGTGCTCGCGGGTCTGGGGCATCGGGCCGTCGGTCGCGGCCACGACCAGGATCGCGCCGTCCATCTGGGCGGCTCCCGTGATCATGTTCTTGATGTAGTCGGCGTGCCCCGGGCAGTCGACGTGGGCGTAGTGGCGGGCGGCCGTCTCGTACTCGACGTGGGCGATCGCGATGGTGATCCCGCGCTCGCGCTCCTCGGGCGCGTTGTCGATCGACTCGAACGCGCGGTACTCCCCGCCACCCTTCAGGTGGAGGTACTTGGTGATCGCCGCGGTCAGGCTCGTCTTGCCATGGTCGATGTGGCCGATCGTGCCGATATTGACGTGGGGCTTGGTGCGCTCGAACTTCTTCTTGGCCATGATGGCTGCTCCCTGGCTCCTGCTAGACCTTTGACTTCTGGATGAGTTCCGAGGCCAGGTTGCCCGGCACCTCGGCGTAATGGCTGAACTCCATCGAGGAGGTCGCGCGACCCTGGGTCATGCTCCGCAGATCGGTCACGTAGCCGAACATCTGGGCGAGCGGCACGAAGGCCCGGACGACCTGGGTCGTCCCGCGCGATTCCATGCCCTCGATGTGACCGCGCCGGCTGTTGAGGTCGCCGATCACGTCGCCCATGAACTCCTCGGGCATGGTGACCTCGTTGCGCATGATCGGCTCGAGGATGGTCGGATCGGCCTTCGAGAAGGCGTCCTTGACGGCCATCGAACCGGCGATCTTGAAGGCCATCTCCGACGAGTCGACCTCGTGGTATGAGCCGTCGAAGAGGGTCGCCTTGACGTCGACGACCGGATACCCAGCGTAGATGCCCGTGTTGAGCGTCTCGCGGATGCCGGCCTCGACCGACTTGATGTACTCGCGCGGGATCGTGCCGCCGACGATCTTGTCGACGAACTCGTAGCCTGAGCCCTTCTCGGCGGGCTCGAGCTTGATGACCGCGTGGCCGTACTGGCCCTTGCCGCCGGTCTGCCGGACGAACCGGCCATTGCCCTCGGCGGCGCGCCGGATTGTCTCCCGGTAGGAGACCTGCGGCTTGCCGATGTTGGCGGCCACCTTGAACTCGCGGATCATCCGGTCGACGAGCACGTCGAGATGCAGCTCGCCCATCCCCGCGATCAGCGTCTCGGACGTCTCGGGGTCGGTCTTGACCCGGAAGGTGGGGTCCTCCTCGGCCAGGCGCTGCAGCGCGATCGCGAGCTTGTCCTGGTCGGCCTTCGTCTTGGGCTCGATCTTGACCTCGATGACCGGCTCCGGGAAGGTCATCGACTCGAGGATCACGCCATGGTCGGGGTCGGTCAGGGTGTCGCCCGTGAAGGTGTCCTTCAGGCCAACAGCGGCGGCGATGTCGCCGGCGTAGACCTCCTCGATCTCCTCGCGGTGGTTGGCGTGCATCTGGAGGATCCGGCCGATCCGTTCCTTCTTGCCCTTGGTCGGGTTGAGCACGTACGAGCCGGCCTTGAGGGTGCCGGAATAGACCCGGAAGAACGCCAGCTTGCCGACGAACGGGTCGGCCGCGATCTTGAAGGCGAGGGCGCTGAACGGCTCGCTGTCGGACGGCGCGCGGACGACGTCGGCCCCGGTCTTGGGGTCGATGCCGATCATCGGCGGGACGTCGAGTGGCGAGGGCAGGTAGTCGACGACCGCGTCGAGCATCTTCTGGATGCCCTTGTTGCGCAACGCCGAGCCGGTCAGGACCGGGATGATCCGGGTGGTCAGGGTCCCCAGGCGCAGGGCGCGCTTGATCTCGGGGATCGTGAAGTCCTCGCCCTCGAGGTACTTGTGGGTGAGCTCGTCGTCCATCTCGGCGACCGCCTCGATGAGCGTGCGTCGGTGGGTCTCCGCCTCCGTGCACAGCTCGGCCGGGATCTCCACGACGTCGATCTGGTTGCCGAGGTCGTCGCGATAGTAGATCGCCTTCATCTCGACAAGGTCGATGACCCCGGCGAACGTGTCCTCGCGACCGATCGGGATCTGGATGGGCACGGCCTTCGCCCCGAGCCGATCCTTGATCGAGTCGACGCAGCGCCAGAAATCGGCGCCGGTCCGGTCGAGCTTGTTGATGAAGCAGAAGCGGGGCACGCCGTAGCGGTCGGCCTGCCGCCAGACGGTCTCGGACTGGGGCTCCACGCCGGCCACGCCGTCGAAGACGACGACCGCACCGTCGAGCACGCGCAGGCTCCGCTCGACCTCGACCGTGAAGTCCACGTGCCCGGGCGTATCGATAATGTTGATGCGATGGTCGCCCCAGAACGCCGTCGTTGCCGCGGCCGTGATGGTGATGCCCCGTTCCTGTTCCTGGGGCATCCAGTCCATCGTGGCCGCGCCCTCGTGGACCTCACCGATCTTGTAGATCTTCTTCGTATAGAAGAGGATCCGCTCGGTCACGGTCGTCTTGCCGGCGTCGATGTGCGCGATGATTCCGATGTTCCGCGTTCGTGCGAGCGGAACCTGTCTTGCCACGGTTGTTGCCTATGCTCCTGGGTCTACCACTTGAAATGGCTGAAAGCCCGGTTGGCCTCTGCCATCTTGTGCGTGTCTTCTCGTCGCTTGACGGCCGCGCCGAGGCCGTTCATCGCATCGACGAACTCCGCCGCGAGCTTCTCGCTCATGCTCTTGCCGCTGCGCTTGCGGGCCGCCTGGACCAGCCAGCGCACCCCCAGCGACATGCGGCGGTCGCCCCGGATCTCGACCGGGACCTGGTACGTCGCGCCGCCAACCCGTCGGGGCTTGACCTCGATGATGGGCGTGGCGTTGCGCATCGCCGCCTCGAGGATCTCGAGCCCCGGCCGGCTGGCCTGGGCCTCGGCCCGAGCCAGGGCCTGGCGCAGGATGCGCTCGGCCAGGTTCTGCTTGCCGCCCTTCATCAGCTTGGCGGAGAAGCGGGCGGTGGTGCGGTTGGCCGGGATGACCTCGTATTTGGTCTTGCGAGCGATGCTCGTTCGGCGCGGCATCTAGCGGGCTCCGGGCGCCGCGGTCGCCTTGGCGCCGTACTTGCTGCGGCCCTGCTTTCGGTCACGGACACCGGCGGCGTCGAGGGTGCCGCGGATGACGTGGTACTTGACCGACGGCAGGTCCTTGACCCGGCCGCCACGCACGAGCACAACCGAGTGCTCCTGCAGGTTGTGGCCGATGCCCGGGATGTAGGCGGTGACCTCCATCTGGTTGGTCAGCCGCACGCGGGCGATCTTGCGCAGCGCGGAGTTCGGCTTCTTGGGCGTCATCGTCCGGACCTGCAGGCAGACTCCCCGCTTCTGGGGGGCGCCCGGAATCGAAACCTGGCGCTGCCGCAGGCTGTTCCAGTTCTTGCGCATGGCCGGCGCCTTGATCTTGCGGATCTTGCGCTGGCGTCCGTGGCGCACGAGCTGGCTGATCGTCGGCACGAAGACGCTACTCCTTTCAGCGGTCGGATGGCGACGGCGTTCGCTCGTCGATTCGGGACCGGTCACTCGTGGTCGCGAGCCTGGTGGTGGCGAGCGATGGGACCGGGTTCTGGGCTCGAAGATGGTCCCCCGGCGACACGCCAAAGGGCGGACCCCTCCCGAGGCCACGATCGCGGAGTGTAGCAGCGGCCCGACGAGCGTGTCAAACGTGCGTCGGCTGGCCGGATGGCGTCGGAGGGGGCCTCCGGCTAGGTCTCTTCGCCGGCCTCGGCCCGGGCCTTCGCTTCGGCCGCGAAGGGGTTCTCGGATACCCCACCGCCATCGCCGTCGCCGGTCAGGAATGGGTTGGCGCCGCCGTCGTCGCCGGTGACACCGCCCGCGGCGATCGAGGCCGCCAGCGCAAGGCCCGCCGCGTCGTCGTCGGGCGGAAGGGCCTCCCCCTCCTCGAGGAACGGGTTGTACTCCGAACCGAGATCGTCGAGCGCCTCGCCAGCGAGGGCTTCGAGTGCCGCTCGTCGATCGCGCTCCTTGCGGGCGGCGACGTTCGCCGGCGCGCCCGTCCCGGCCGGGATGAGCTTGCCGATGATCACGTTCTCCTTGAGCCCGATCAGGTGGTCCTTGGCGCCGTTGATGGCGGCCTCGGTGAGCACCCGGGTCGTCTCCTGGAAGGACGCAGCCGCGAGGAAGCTCGAGGTGTTGAGCGAGGCCTTGGTCACGCCCAGCAGGACGGTCTGGGCGGTCGCCGGCTCGCCGCCCTCGGCCAGCACGCGGTTGTTGTGCTCCTCGAACTCGAGCCGATCGACCAGCTCCGTCGGGAGCAGGTCGACATCGCCGGGCTGATCGATGCGCACCTTGCGCAGCATCTGCCGGACGATGATCTCGATGTGCTTGTCGTTGATCGTGACGCCCTGGCTCTTGTAGACCTTCTGGACTTCCTTGACCAGGTAGCGCTGGACCGCATCCTTTCCGCGGGTATCGAGGTACTCCTGCGGGTTGATCGGACCGTCGGTGATCGCGTCGCCGGCCCGGATCTCCGAGTTGTTCTCGACCAGCAGCTTGGCGTTGTGGGGGATGAGGTACTCGCGTTCGACGCGGTCCTCGGCGCGCACGACCAGGCCGTCGTCACCCTTGACCAGGAAGCCCTTGACCGGCGCCGCGACGTCGGCCGTGGTGCCGTCGGTCTCGGTCCGGGCGAGCACCTGGCCGAGCTCGACCAGGTCGCCCGGGGCGGCCAGCATCTCGGCACCCGCCGGCAGGGCCAGCGATGTGTCGTAGACCTCGGTTGAGATGACCTTGACCTTGGTCGGGCCGTCACCCCGGATCACCTCGACGATCCCGTCGATGTGGCTGATCTCGGCCTTCCCCTTGGGGATCCTGGCCTCGAACAGCTCCTCGACCCGCGGCAGGCCTGCGGTGATGTCCACGCCCGCGGCGACGCCGCCGGTGTGGAACGTCCGCATCGTCAGCTGCGTGCCGGGCTCGCCGATCGACTGGGCGGCGATGATCCCGACCGCCTCGCCCGAGCCGACCATCTCGCCGGTGGCGAGATTTCGGCCGTAGCAGGCCCGGCAGACGCCGTGGCGGGCCTCGCAGGTGAGCGGTGATCGGACGAGCACCTCGTCGATCCCGGCCGCGTCGATCCGCTCGGCGGCGTCCTCCATGATCAGCTCGTTGCGATCGACGAGCAGGACCGGATCCTCGCCCTTCTTGACCTTGACCCGGGGGTCGGGCAGCGGAGCCGCGGCCAGCCGACCAACGAGGCGCTTCTGGAAGGCGCCCTTCTCGTCGCTCGACTCGCTCCGGATGATCCAGCTACCCTCCTCGGTGCCGCAGTCCTCCTCGCGGGTGATGACGTCCTGGGCGACGTCGACCAGGCGCCGGGTCAGGTACCCGGAGTCGGCCGTCCGCAGGGCGGTATCGGCGAGGCCCTTGCGGGCGCCGTGGGTCGAGATGAAGTATTCGAGGACGGTCATGCCCTCGCGGAAGTTGCTGCGCACGGGCACGTCGATGATCCGGCCAGACGGGTCGGCCATCAGGCCACGCATCGCGCCCAGCTGACCGATGTTGCCCTTGTTCCCGCGGGCGCCGGAGGCGGTCATCATCGTGACCGGCCCGGTCGGATCGAGCGAGCGCATCATCTCGTCCGACATGTTGGAGCTGGTCTCCTGCCAGACCCCGACCACCTGCTCGTAGCGCTCGTCCTCGGTGATGAGGCCGCGCTGGAACTGGCGGTCGATCGCGGCGACCGAATCGTCGGCCGCGCGCAGCCGCTCGGGCTTGTCCTTGGGGATCTCGATATCGAAGAGGCCGATGGTCATGCCGCCCCGGGTCGCGAACTCGAAGCCGACGCTCTTGATGCCATCGACGAGGTGCGCCGTCTCCTCGGGGCCGAGCTGCCGGTAGCAGACGTCGACCAGCTCCTTGAGATCCGACCGGCGCATGACCGAGTCGTGGAAGCGCAGGGCATCGGGCAGGATCTGGTTGAAGATGACCCGGCCGATCGTGGTCTTGCGGCGCTCCGCGCGCAGCGTCTCGGTCTCGGCATCCCAGGCCTTGACCTCGACCTCGATCAGCTCATGGAGGGTCGCCCCGGTCTTCTCGCGAAGCTGGTAGGCCAGGATCGCGGCATCCTCGGAGGCGAACAGGCGGGGCGCCTTGGCGCCCTTGACCACCGGGGCATCCATGGTCAGGTAGTAGCAGCCCAGGAC
>JALYLE010000051.1 GCA_030774375.1 Chloroflexota bacterium
CGGACGCCGCCGTTCGGCCGCGGGGCATGGATCGCGAGGAGCTCGAAGAGCGGATTCGCGGCGCCGGTGGCCGATCACGTAGCCCCTTCCGTCGCGGGGCGCCTGCCGACGATGCATCGGCCGCATACGCCGCAGGCGCGGAGCCGTTCGTTCCCGAGCCGACCGATCGCCTGGCTCGCGCCGAGCCTGAGGAGGAGGCAGTTCCCGAACAGCGGATCGATCGCTTCGCCGATCCCATTGACCCGCCATCGCCCCTGAGCGTCAGGACGGTGCTCGAGCCGGCTGACTGGCCGGATGCCGACCGCGAGTTCCCCCCGCCGCCACTGCGACTGGGCAACGATCGCGAGGAGGGAGCAGGGGACCGAGCTGCGGCCGGCCCGGCGTATCCGCGGGCTCGGTACGACGCCGACGACGGGGGTTACGCGGGTCGCGAACACGCACCTGCCGAGCGCTGGGGTGGGGCTCTCGCGCGGGCGGTGCCCGCCGACGCGGGCCATGGCGGCGGCGACTCAGGCGGCGACGATGGCCCCGACTTCGGCGGATCAGCCGACGACGACTACCCGCAGTACCCCGATGATGGGCGGCGGCGAGGCGGCACGGGAGCGATGGTTGTCATCGGATTCGTGGTCCTTGGCCTGGCCGCGCTCCTCGGCGGTGCGGTCCTCTCGGGAGTCTTGAACACCGCCGCACCGATTGGCGCAGCCACGGCGAGCCCCAATGCCTCCGCCTCATCCGGAGCTACGCCGTCGGCGACGGCGCAGGGATCCGCGCAAGCAACCGGCTCCGAGAGCCCGTCGGCCACTGGAAGTCCGGCTGCCTCGGCAAGCACCGGCCCGGACAACTTCACCGCCAAGGTCCAGCCTTGCGCCTCGCAGAAGATGAGCTTCAAGGGCTGCGCCGAGGATGGATCGACGATCAGCTCGGACCAGGTCTGGGTCTGGGTCGGCTTCTACAAGGCCGCCTACAACGATGTCATCGGCGTGAACCTGGTGGAGCAGGCGACGGGTGCGGCCGTCGGAGACGGCAGCATCCAGCTCGGGCAGGACAATATCGGCTGCAAGCCCGACGCGGAGTGCACCGGCTACCTGTATTTCACCTTCGACCAGCTCAAGCCGGGCGGCTATACGATCAAGGTCAGCCGCGACGCACGGCAGGCCGCCCAGGCCACGCTCACGGTGACCAGCTAGGGATTCCCTCAGCCGGGAAGCCGAGTCGGGTTTGGCGTCCCACCCGCAGCGCGGCGTTTGGCCGCCAGGGCGCTGATCGCCTCGAGGACGCACCGATGGGCGGCTGCCGCCGTAACGTCGCTGACGTCGAAAGGCGGAGAAACCTCCACGACGTCCATGCCCACCAGCTCCACCCTGCCGACCACCTGGCGAATAGCGCGCAACAGCTCGCGCACCAGCAAGCCACCGGGTTCGGGGGTGCCCGTGCCAGGTGCCACCCCGGGGTCGAGGACGTCGATGTCCACCGACAGGTAGATCACCTGCGGCCCGTCGAGCGCCTCGGCAATCGCGTCCGCCACCACTGCCTCAGCGCCGCGTTCCTCGATCTCGGTCATGGGGTGCCAGCGCAGCGCATTGGCGCGCATCCAGGCGAACGTCTCGGGCGGCGGCCAGTACCCGCGCAGGCCAACCTGGACGAAGTTGCGCCCGGCCACGGCGCCCGACTCGATGAGCCGGCGCATCGGTGTGCCATGCGAGCGCAGAACCCCCCACGTGGCATTCGCCGTGTCGGCGTGCGCATCGAAATGGACCACGCCGAGCGAACGCGGCGCGACGACCTCGGCGACGGCTGACGCGGACGGGAAGGTGATGGAGTGGTCGCCGCCCAGCACGATCGGTATGGCTCCGCTGCGCGCGACCTCGACGATCTTGCGGCGGATCACGGCGTGGGCGCGCCCGATGTCGGAGGGCGTCACGGGGGCGTCGCCCGCGTCGATGACATCGAGCCATTCGAACGGCTCGATCTCCAGCTGGACCGAGTTGATGCTGCCCGCGTGATACGAGGCCGCTCGAATCGCCCGCGGGCCGAAGCGCGCCCCGGGCCGATGGCTGACGGCATCGTCGAACGGCGCTCCGACGATCGCCACGTCCGCTCGCCGC
Source organism: Chloroflexota bacterium (assembly GCA_030774375.1). The sequence goes on from JALYLE010000051.1 coordinate 2,106, forward strand.
TCGGCGATGGCGGCATCGTCCGAGATCAGCGGCAGCTTCTGGAAGCTTCCAGTCGCGCCGACGTACGCGGGGAGGTCGAAGTCGTGGTACGCGGTGTACGGATCGACGTCCGGGTCGTGCGGGCGCTCGTCGTTCTGGCCGCGGCGGCGGATTGGATCGTTGTCGGTTACTTCGTCGCTGGACTCATCATCGGGCATCGGTTGCGGACGCTCGTGGCCCCCACGGCGGCGCCGTCGCTGCGCGGAGCAGGCCGGCCGGGCGAGCGCCGCGATGCTAGCAAATGGCCTCGCACCCGGTCGAGACGGTCGCTACCATCGGCCGAGGCATGACGGACGGCGGACGGAGCGAACGACTGCGCTACACCTTGGACGAGGCGAACGCGCTCGTGCCGCAGTTGCGGGCCGTACTGCTCCAGCTCGCCATCGAGAAGCGACGATTCGACGCCGCGCTGGGGGTCCTGCACGCGCTTCATGGCGGGGATGGCGCCAACGGTGGTGGAAACGCGAGGTCCCGGCCGCACGCGGAATCGGATCAGCGTGAAGCGGAGCTGACCGGGATCGGCGAGGGGATCAAGAGTCTGCTGGCACACCTGGAGGGGATGGGCGCCGAGGTCAGGGACCTCGACGAAGGCCTGGTTGACATCCCCACCGACCGCGATGGTGAGCCTGTCTGGTTCTGTTGGCGCCTCTCGGATACGTCGGTCGGCTTCTGGCACTCGACGCAGGAGGGGTTCGCGAACCGAAAGCCGTGGTGATCGCCGTCGTCGGCGATACGACACTCGACGTGGCGGTGCGTCCAGATGGACCGATGCGGACTGGCGGCGACGTGGAGGCCCAGATCGTGCTTGGCGTCGGCGGTCAGGGTGCCAACGTCGCGGTGCGGCTCGCCCGACGCGGCCTCACCGTGCGCCTGATCACCGCCCTGGCCACCGATGCGGTTTCGGATCTCATCCGATCGCGCCTGGCCGCCGAGCAGCTTGAGCTTGCCGCGCTTCCTGCCGAGCGCGCCTCGGTCGTGGTGGCGATCCTCGACGAGAAGGGTGAGCGGACGATGCTCAGTGATCGCGTCGGCGTGATGGGCAACCTCTTGCCGCTCCTCGCCGATGTTGCCTGGATCCACGTGTCCGGCTACGTGCTGCGCGATGCCCGCGAGGCGGCGGGCTTGCAAGCGGCGATCCGGGCGCGGGCGGCTCGCCCTCGGCTGTCCGTCGCGGGCGGCTCGGTTCTCGACGGCGCAGATCTCGAGATCTTTCGTGACGCCATCTCGGTGCTCTCTCCTGATCTCCTCGTCCTCAGCCGCGACGAGGCGAGTGCGGTGCTCGGCGGCGGGGCGCCGAGCCTGGCGGACACCGCGGCGGACCTGGCCATCGACGGCCGACTGGCGATCGTGACCGGCGGAGCCGAGGGATCGGCGGCCGCGGCGCCCTGGCTCGACGCGGCCCTCACGGTCGAGCCCCAACCCATCGATCCGCCACCGACCGACGCCACGGGCGCCGGGGACGCGTACCTGGCCGCCCTGATCGGTGCCTTGTTCGAATGCCCGTGGCCGCCTGACGCGTCCACCATCCGAGGCGGCATGGAGAGAGCGAGCGAGCTTGGTGCCCGTGTCACTCGCGTTCCCGGGGCCCAGGGTCACGTCGACGGCGAGCACGAATCGTCCGCCGCGTTCCAGGATTCAGCCCATGCCCGCTGACGGGCCCTCCCTCGTCGTTTCGGAGGAGGTCCGTGCCGCGCTCGACGCAGGACGCGCCGTCGTGGCGCTTGAGTCGAGCCTGGTGGCGCAGGGACTTCCGTCACCTCACAACATCGAGACGGCCCTGGCCGCCGAAGCCGCCGTTCGGGGCCAAGGCGCGGTCCCCGCCACCGTGGCCATCGACGCGGGGCAGCTCCTGGTCGGCGCCCCCGCAGAGGTGCTCGAGCGCCTGGCCGATACGCGCAATGCTCCGGCCAAGGCGGCGTCGCGCGACCTGGGACCGCTCCTCGCCGCCGGGCGACTGGCCTCCACCACGGTCAGCGCAACCGTCCGCGCCGCACACTGGGCCGGTATCGAGCTCTTCGCGACTGGGGGGATCGGCGGCGTGCATCGGGACGCAGGGGCGTCATTCGACGTTTCCTCGGACATCGACGAGCTGGCTGCTACCCGCGTCGCTGTCGTCTCGTCGGGCGCCAAGTCGATCCTCGACCTTCCCGCGACGCTTGAGCTGCTCGAGACCCGTCGCATACCGGTCATCGGTCTCGGGGTTGACGAGCTGCCGGCCTTCTACGCCGCCACCTCAGGCCTGCACCTGTCACACACCGTCGACACGCCGCGCCAAGCGGCCGACGCCATCGGCGCACATTTCGAGATTCCAGGCTCTGGCGGGATCCTCATCGTGCAGCCGCCACCCGCAGACGTGGCCATGCCCGCTGACGAGCTGGCAGGATGGATCGCGACGTCCCTCGCCGCGGCCGAGGAGCTCGGGATCCGGGGCGGCAGCGTGACGCCGTTCGTGCTCGCGCGTGTCGCGGACGCCTCGGGCGGGCGCACGCTGCGCGCGAACGTGGCGCTCGTCGTCAACAATGCGCGAGCCGCGGCGCAGATCGCCGTCGCGCGCACGGCCAACCGCCATTCCTGAGGCCCTCGACGCCGGATGTATGCTGCCGGCGGCAGCGAGTGCCCTACGAGGGAGGCCCCGAGCGTGCGTATCTACGACGGAAGTCCCCGCCAGGATTGGGAAGAGGTGCTCCGCAGCATCGGCGCCTTTGCCGATCGCGAGGGACTCAAGGAGATCCTGTTCCTGGAATTGGAGGGCGGATTCCTGTTGCAGGCGCTCGCCCTCCCGAGCGGCGGGGCGGACTCGGACACCTTTGGCGCACTCACCAAGCGAACCTATGAGCTGACCGATGACCAGGTCGCACAGCTCATGGAGGAGACGGCCGCTCACCGGGGAACCGCTCCGAATGACGAGCCGCGCGTCGAGATCGTGAATTATTACGAGCAGGCGCTGCGCGTGATCGGCGGCTACGTGGATGTCAACCACGCCCGCGACGTCTTCTTCTTCGAGCAGGAGGGCTCGTTCGTGCTGCGTCTGCTGGTGGCGACGACGGGTATGACCGCTCACCAGCTCGCCGAATTCACGCGAGACGAGATCTTGGCTATGATCGACGCCGCACCACACCAACGAGGTGCCGCAACGGCAGAAGGCGCCTGAGCCAAAAGGGGACACTCCCATGAAGGTCCTGCGAGTCCTGTTCATCAGCATCGGCGCGCTCCTCGCGGCACTGATCATCGTGCCGCTCACCGTCCTCGCCGGCCTCTTCGTATGGCTGAAGCTCACCGAAGAGGGCGACGACGACGCGCTCGACATCGACGACACCGTCTGATCAGACCGACCAGCTCACCAGACCGACGCGGGCGCCTGACGGGCGCCCGTTTCGCTACGCGATCGCCTCCCGACGGGTGACGCCAGCCCGGGAGCACGAGGCCGGCTGACGCCGACCCCGGTCGTGACTCTCAGCCGGTCGAGAGCGCCCACGCAGCGGTCCAGCAGACCGCCGCCACGAGGATTCCGTACCAGAGGCGCCGGGCGCTCCGCGCGCCCTGTGCCACGGCGATCAGCCCGCCGAGACCGAGGAGAGAGGGAATCGGGCGGAGGTGACCGGCAAGCGCCAGGATGACGGCGACCACGACTCCTACACCCAGCGACAGGCCCACCGCCAGCGCCTGGCTCCGGCGGCGGCCGAGCACCTGCGCCAGGCTTCGCGAGCCACCGGCTGCATCGGCCTCCCAGTCCCGGAGGGTGTTCGCCAGGTGGGCCGCGGCGGCGAATGGCGCGACCAGGATCACGGCGGGGAGGACCCGGGCGAGAGGAAGCCCCAGGCCCAACGCGATCCAGGCCGGCAGGATTCCGAAGCTGACGAGGTAGGGGAGGAAGGAGAGGGGAGTGCGCGACAGGGCCAGGTTGTAGGCCTCTGCGCTGGCCAGCCCCACCAGCCCGAGTGCCAGCACGGCGGCGCCGAGGGGTGCTGCCGCGGCGAGGTAGATCAGGACGCCCAACGCTGCCACGCCAAGCGCCCCCTCGGACGATATGTCCCCGGCCGGAATCGGCTTCTCGGGGCGAGCCTGGGCGTCGCGATCGCGGTCGGCCCAGTCGTTCAGGGCTCCGGTCGCCACCTGCGATCCGGCGACCGCCAGCACGAGCAGCAGCACCCGCCCGTCGAGCGGTTTGCCGGCCTGAAGGTCGATGATCGCCGCGAGTGCCGCGGTGAGCGTGACGACCGCCAGCGCGGGGGCGGGGTGGATGATCCGGAACGCCGCCGGCATCGGTACGCCAGCGCCGCCGGTCAGGCCGACGATCAGGCGGCGCGGTCGATGATGCTGACCTCGATGAGGGGCGCGTAGGCGACCATCGTCTCCAGGTCCTGGTTGTGCCACGACGTGGCGATGATGCGCGACATGATCTCGCGCCGCTCGGCCTCGTCGGTGACGATCCGGGCGGTCGCCGGCAGATCGGCGCTCACCGCGCCCTTCAGGTGAAAGGTGAAGCTCGGGTTGGTCTCGAGGTTCGCCAGCCAGCTCCGTCGCCGCTCCGACCACGGCGCTCCGCTGATGTAGATCCGGCCGTCAAAGACGTGGAACACGATCTCGACGCGACGCGGCTCGCCACTCCGGCGACCGATGGTGGTGATGTCGATGAGATGGCCGCGGCTCAGTGCGCGGCGGATGCGATCGTCCAAGTTCTCCTCCGGTGCCCGTCAGCAGGGGCGGAGCCGCTCCTCGCGATGGGCACGATAGTTGAATACGCAACTATCATACCGCCCCAGGGGAGAGCAGCTACAGGTGCGAATGCGCTGCCGCCGCGCGTCGCCACGACAGTTGGTCGGGTGCGCTAGACTGGCCTCCCGAGTGCGGTGTTGACGGCCTTGCTCGCGTGTTTGCCCGAAACGGGCCCGGTCGGGTTCGTTCGCACGCTTGAGTCACCAGGCGAAAGGTACGAGCGATGCCGAAGTATGTCTTCGTCACAGGCGGCGTCACCAGCTCGCTCGGCAAGGGCATCACCGCGGCGTCGATTGGCCGGCTCCTCAAGGCTCGTGGCGTTCCGGTCTCGATCCTCAAGCTGGACCCGTACATCAACATCGATCCGGGCACCATGTCGCCGTACCAGCACGGCGAGGTCTTCGTGACCGATGACGGTGCCGAGACCGACCTCGACTTGGGCCATTACGAGCGCTTCATCGACGAGAACCTGTCCCAGGCCTCGAACGTCACCACGGGCCGCATCTATTCGGCGGTGATCGCCAAGGAGCGGCGCGGCGACTACCTCGGCGGGACGGTGCAGGTGATCCCGCACATCACCAACGAGATCAAGGAGCGAATCCAGCGGGTTGCGCGAGAGGGAACCGGCTCGGTCGCGGGAAGCGGGCTGGCCCAGCATGGCGTCGTCGTGGTCGAGGTGGGCGGCACGGTCGGCGACATCGAGTCGCTCCCTTTCCTCGAGGCGATCCGCCAGATGCGCAAGGACGTCGGGCGCCGCAACGTGCTCTACGTGCATGTCACCTGGTTGCCCTCGATCGGAGCCACCGGCGAGCTGAAGACGAAGCCGACCCAGCACTCGGTCAGCACGTTGCGAGGCATCGGTATCCAGCCCGACGTGATCATCCTGCGATCCGACGAGTCGATTGACGACGAGCTGCGCGACAAGGTCGCGCTCTTCACCGATGTCGACGTTCATGCGGTGATCCCGCTCAAGACGGCCCGCAGCATCTATGACGTGCCGCTGCAGCTGGAGCGGGCCGGCCTCGGAAAGCTGCTGAACCGCGAGCTGGAGCTCTCTGCCGCAGAGCCGGACCTGCGCGATTGGCAGGAGCTCGTCGAGCGCATCCGCGCGCCGCGGCCCCAGGTCGAGATCGCGATCGTCGGCAAGTACACGGAGCTCCCGGACGCCTACATCAGCGTCACCGAGGCGCTCAAGCACGCGGCGCTTCACCATCGGCTCGACGTCAGGGTGCGCTGGATCCGCAGCGAGCACCTGGAGCGCATCGAAGCGGAGCAGGTTGACGAGGAGCTCAAGGGCGTGGCCGGTGTACTCGTGCCGGGTGGGTTCGGCTACCGCGGTGTCGAGGGCAAGATTCGCGCCATTCGCTGGGCGCGGACCAACGGCATTCCGTACCTGGGCCTGTGCCTGGGCCTTCAATGTGCGGTGATCGAGTTTGCCCGCCACGTGCTCGAGACCGATGACGCCAACTCCAGCGAGTTCAATGTGTTTACCGCCCATCCGGTCATCGACCTGATGCCGGACCAGCACGACGTCTCGGATAAGGGTGGGACGATGCGCCTGGGCCTCTACCCCGCTCGGCTCGAAGAGGGGAGCAAGGCGCGCGACGCGTACCGCGATGAGATCGCCTACGAGCGGCACCGCCATCGGTTCGAGGTGAACAATGCCTACCGCGACCGGCTCGGCGAGGCCGGAATGTGGTTCAGCGGCATCTCGCCTGACGGCCGGCTGGTCGAGTACATCGAGCTTCGCGATCATCCGTGGTTCGTGGCAACCCAGGCCCATCCAGAGCTCAAGAGCCGGCCGAACCGGCCGCACCCGCTCTTCCGCGATTTCGTCGGGGCGGCCGCGCGCAGCCTCGGGCTGCCGACCGAGGCGCCCGAACCGGCGCGCACCGGATCCGCCTCGACGAGCACCTGAAACGGACCTTCGCACCGAATGACCACCGCTCGCCGGAGTCGCACGACGCCGCGGCGCTTCGACCGCGCCGCGTATGAGCGCCAGGCTGAGGAGTTCCTCGCCAAGGTCAACGAAGAGCGGTATCTCAACGGCGCCGGTCTGAAGGACGAGCTGGCCCTCGGGCCGCTCTACCGGGAGCATGAGCGCCTCTTCTCACGGACTACTGTCGATGCCCTCCGGACGCTGGTCGACACCGGGGGCGATGAGACCGAGCGCAATCGCGCCCTCCTGGCCTTCGCCACAGACGGCTTGCTGGAACGCGAGGCGGCGAGCCTGACTGACGCGATCGCCACCGCCGAGAGTCGGGCGGTGATCCTCTGGCGCGGCGAGTCGATTCCGTACCGCGCCGCGCGGCCGCGGATCAGCGAGATTGCCGACCGCAGCACGCGGAACGCGCTCTTCGGCTCATGGCTCGAGGCAGTTGAGCTGATCAATCCGGTCCGCCAGGAGCGACTGGATGTGATGCACGCGGCGGCGACCGACCTGGGGTACCGCGATTACGTCGAGCTCGTGCGCGTCACCCGCGGCTGGGACCCCGACGCCCTCGACCGGACCACGCGGACGATGCTCAACGACACCGAGACCGGCTTCTACGCCGCGATCCGCCGGACGCTGGCCCGCATTGGCATCGAGCAGGGGGACGGGTCGCTCGCCGATACGTGGTACATGTTGCGCGGCATCGGCTGGGACGCATGGTTCGAGGGCCGGCGGCTGACGCGTCTGCTGCAGGCAACCTTCGCCGGCATCGGGATCGACCTCGCGGGCCAATCTGGGGCGACCCTCGACGTCGAGGATCGGCCGGGGAAGTCCCCGCGCCCCTTTTGCAGCGTGGTGCGAGCTCCGGGCGATGTCCGGCTGGTGGTGCGACCGACGGGCGGCTGGCGCGATTTCGCCGCCGCCCTCCACGAGGCCGGCCACCTGGAGCATTTCCTGCATGTCGCGCCCCAGGCGCCGATCAGTCGCAAGCTGCTCGGCGACTACAGCGTCACCGAGGGTTACGCGATCGGCCTCGAGAACCTCGTCGGCGAATCCGCCTACCTCGGTGAGCAGGTGGGCATGCCCTTCGAGGACACGGTCGCATTCGCAGACTTCTACGCGCTCTTCAGCGTCGACCGCATGCGCCATCTGGCTGGGCTCTTCCTGTACCAGCTCGGCCTGCATCGCGGCGGCCTCCCAGCAGTCCACCGAGCCAGCTATTCGGGGATGATCGGCCTGCTGACCGGGGTGCGCGTTCCGGAGGAGCTCTACCTGGCAGAGGTCGACGACGGCCTCTACGCCGGGACCTACCTGCGCGCGATCATGCTCGCCGGCGCCCTCGACGAGTCGCTCGCACGGCGTCACGGGATGGATTGGTGGCGCCCGTCCGCCGCGGGCGACGAGTTGCGCTCCCTCTTTGCCCGCGGTACGGAGTGGAACGCCGAGCAGGTGGTTGCGCACCTCGGGTATGATGCCCTCGACTGGCGGCCGGTCCTGCGCAAGATCCGGACGCAGCTCATCGGTGAGATGAGCGGATACGGCGGGCCCAACATCACCACGCGTGCGGGGTCCCGCAAGGTCTGACCGTTACGACCGCCGCGCTGCTCCCTTGCGAGCCCATACCCCGCACGGGACGCGATCCAGTCCGCATCTCCTCCCAAACGCTCGGGCCGGTTTCCGGTCACCGATTCTCCTGGGGCCTCGTTCGTGGCGTCGGGATTCGGCCAAGCGAGCCCAACCTGTTTCGAGGCTTTCCCCCGTGAGGCGTCCATGAACGAAGAGACGCGACCCCAGCGTCGCAACCGATCGCGGCGGCGATCCGATGGCGGCCCTCGCCGCACCTCCCCACGTCCAAACTTCGTGCGGCGACGCCCTGATTACGCGGGGAGCCAGTACTCGTCGATCTACGCGGGCCCCTTCCCGACCGACGAGGACGAGCCGATGGAGGCCCTCTCGCTCGCGGACCTCCAGGCCAAGTCCATCGAGGAGCTGCGAGAGCTCGGCGCCGAGCACGGCGTGGAGGGTGCCGAGGAGCTCGAGCACCAGGACCTGGTCCTGAAGCTGCTCGATGCCGTACCGCTGGCACCCACGCAACCGCGCCGCGCGGAGCAGAACGGCCAGCCGGGAATCGCGGCCGGAATCCTCGAGATCGTCGACGAAGGCTTTGGATTCCTCCGCCGTCACGGCGTGATGCCCTCGCCAGACGACATCTACGTGAGTTCAAGCCAGGTGCGCCGCTTCGGGCTGCGCACTGGCGACAAGGTCACCGGCCAGACCCGGCCTCCGAAGGACCAGGAGAAGTACTGGGGCCTGCTGCGCGTCGACACGGTCAATGGCGTCGATCCGGAGACCGCCAAGCGCCGTCCCTACTTCGACACCCTGGTGCCGGTCTTCCCGGACGAGATGTTCGTCCTGGAGACCGATCCGAAGAACCTCACCCAGCGCCTCATCGACCTGATCTCGCCGATCGGGCGTGGACAGCGCGGGCTGATCCTGTCTCCGGCGAAGGCCGGGAAGACGACCGTCCTGAAGATGATCGCCCACGGGATCACCCAGAACTACGAGGACGCGCTCCTGATGGTCGCCCTGATCGGCGAGCGGCCGGAGGAGGTGACGGACATGCAGCGCTCGGTGGAGGGCGAGATCTACGCCTCGACCTTCGACGAGCCGACTGAGAACCACACCCGGGTTGCCGAGATGGCGCTCGAGATCGCGAAGCGCCAGGTCGAGACCGGCCGCGACGTCGTGATCCTCCTCGACTCGATCACCCGGCTGGCCCGCGCCTATAACCTCGCCCTCCCGGCGAGCGGCAAGACGCTCTCCGGCGGCGTCGACCCGGTCGCCCTCTACCCGCCCAAGCGCTTCTTCGGGGCCGCCCGCAACATCGAGCACGGCGGGTCGCTGACCATCATCGCCACCTGCCTGGTCGACACCGGATCGCGGATGGACGACGTCATCTACGAAGAGTTCAAGGGGACCGGCAACATGGAGCTGGCGCTGGACCGCAAGCTGAGTGAGAAGCGGATCTTCCCGGCGATCGACGTGCTCCGCTCCGGTACCCGCCGCGAGGAGCTGCTCCTCGATGAGAACACCCTGCGCATGACGTGGACCATGCGCCGCATGCTCAGCGCCGTTGGACCGAACGAGGGAATCGAGCTGCTCATGCAGCGCCTGGGCAAGACGAAGAACAACGCGGAGTTCCTCGTCAGCCTGGCGAAGTCGGTGGAGGCGTCCGAGCGCTGAGCCCGCGACGCCACAGACCGATGCGCGCCGTCCGCATCGGACTGGCCCTGGCACTCGGGGCTGCCGTCCTGCTCGGGGCCTGCACGAGCGCATCGCCGACGCCGAGCGGGCAGCGGGCGTCAGCATCGGCCCAGCCCACGCTGACTCCCACTCCCGGACCCGGGGAAGTCATACGCGCACCCGGATCGGACAGCAGGGTCTACAAGCCAAATCCATCAGCCATCGTGGTTGCCATCGACCCAGGCCACGGGGGCTGCCTCGACTGGGGGGTTCCCAACCCGTACGACAACAAGGTCGGCAAGGCGGAGAAGACGATCACCCTGGGGATCGGGCTGGCCCTGAAGGCGCTGCTCGAGGCGCAGGGAGTTACGGTGGTGATGACGCGCACCGACGACTCGGCCCTCGCCGGCGATGACTACCCGCCACTTGGATGCGCCGGAGCGCCGTTTCGCGACGTGAACGGCGATGACATCACAGGCTTCGGCCCGACGGTACCGGAGGCGACGCGCACCCGGGACGAGCTGTCGGCGCGCATCGACCTGGCGAACCTGGCGCGCGCCGATCTGCTGGTCAGCATCCATATCAACTCGCTGACCCAGGACGGGGTCACCTACAAGATCGCCGCCAGCCAGACCTTCTTCGCGGACGCCCAGCCCTGGGCTCGCGACTCGAAGCGTCTCGCCGACCAGGTCCAGGCCGCGGTCGTCAGCTCGATGGCCGCGGCAGCCGGGTACGACCGCCAGGACCGGGCGACCGACGGGACGGCGCCGTATCTCTACCTGCTGAAGCCCGCCGGCACCGATCCGAAGTCCCCACGCCGCGGCCTCCTCATGCCGGCGATCCTGTCCGAGGTCGGCTCGCTCTCGCTGGAGGCGGAGGGGGAGCTGCTCGCCACCGCCGCCGGCCAGCAGGCGGCGGCGACGGGCCTGTACCAGGGGATTGCCGCGTACCTCGCGGATCGCCCGCTCGCGGGCCGCATCGATGCCGAGGTTGCTGGCGGAACGGCCGGGACGGTACCGCCCGCCGAGGCCGGAACGGGGCCCCCCTTCTGGGCCCCGCTCCTGTCTCCGTCCGCCTCCGGCGGGTATCGGTTCAGTGTTCGGCTGACGAACACCGGTGTGGAGCCATGGCCGTCGGGGATGCACCTGGTTGCGGCCTGGGGTCCCTCGAGCGCTCCATATCTTGCCGCGGCACCGCCGGGCCTCGAGCCGCTCGCGGTCGAGGTTCCGGCGCTCGGTGCAGGGGAGAGTGTGATCCTGCCGATTGCCGTGGACGCCCCCTCTGGGGACGTCCGCCACGTCCTGTGGATGACGCTGCGGACCGCAGCCGGGCAGCTCTTCACCGACCTCGGCGAGCCCGCCCTCCAGCTCGCCGGCGCCGTGGACTGATGCCAATGGCCCAGAGGTCCCGGGTGACCGGCGGCGACCGACGGGTTGACCGGTCCTTCGAGCCACTGGTACGATCGGCGCGCACAATTGCACTCGATCCGCCGGCGGGGGGCAGTCCTGTCGACATTGGCAGCACCTGACCACACTCGCCCCTGGAGCCTGAGTATTGCCCGAGCGACGACGACGTCTGCCGCGACCGACCGCACGCCGCGTCTCTCGAGTCGCAGCGCACCTGGCCGTCATTGGCCTCGTCGCACTGAGCGCCGGATTCGGCTTCTCAAAACTGCAGCAGACATCGACGCCCAACGGCCTCGCCCTTGATCTCGTCGACACCGCTCGCGCAGCGGCGACGGGGCAAATCACGTTCCAATCAGCGCATTTCGACCTCCAACCAAACCCTGAGTCCGCGGACCCCATCCTGTCGCGCCGGGCGTTCCCGACAGCCAAGCCGACCCCGGCTCCGACCGCGAAGCCGACGGCAAAGCCCAAACCCGCACCAGTGCTGGCCGCGGCCCCGCGACCGGTCGCGCGCATCGTGGGCAGCGGGAAGCTCCTCTGGCCGCTTCCAGGCGGAACGATCTCGCAGTACTTCTGGTCCGGCCACCTGGCGATCGACATTGAAGCTCCCGCCGGATCACGGGTCCTGGCCGCCGATGGCGGGACCGTCATCTGGGCCGGCTGGAAGAACACCGGCGGCGGCCTGGTGATCGAGATCGACCACGGCAACGGGATGCACACCGGCTACAACCACCTGGGCTCGATCGCCGTTTCCGTCGGACAGGTCGTCGCACGCGGCCAGCGCATCGCCGCCGTGGGCTGTACCGGGCTGTGTACCGGGCCGCACCTGCATTTCCAGGTGTTTGTAGGCGGGATCCTCGTCAACCCATTGCGCTTCCTGTAACCCGCAGCACCCGGATTCGCTCGTCTCCGACCTGCCAGCTCCGTCGGGCGTGGTAGGTGGCGCTCGCAAGCACCGCTATCATCCGCCCAGCCCATGTTCGCTGACCACGCCCGCATCTTCGTCGCCGCAGGTGCCGGTGGCGACGGCGCCTCGTCATTCCGCCGTGAGGCCCATGTGCCGCGCGGCGGCCCAGACGGCGGCGACGGTGGCCACGGCGGTGACGTCATCCTCACCGTCGATGCGGGTATGACCACGCTCGGCGATTACCGGCGCCGCCACATCCGGGCCCCAGCCGGGGGTCGTGGCTCGGGGCGCAAGGCGCATGGCCGCAAGGGGGCGCCCGTCGTGGTGCAAGTTCCTCCGGGCACCGTCGTGCGCGATAAGGAGGGCGGCTGGATCGGCGAGCTCCTGGCGCCCGGCGAGCGATTGGTCGTCGCGCATGGCGGCCGCGGCGGCCGCGGAAACGTCCACTTTGCGACGGCCACCCACCGCGCCCCTCGTCACTACGAGAAGGGAACGCCCGGAGAAGAGCGCTGGATCGAGCTCGAGCTAAAGCTGATCGCCGAGATCGGCCTCGTCGGGGCACCGAATGCCGGGAAGTCGACCCTTCTCGCCGCACTCACGGCAGCGACCCCCAAGGTCGGCGCCTATCCGTTCACGACCACCAGCCCCAACCTTGGGGTTATCGAACTGCCTGCGGAGTCCGATGGCGACCCGCGACCCGCGGTGATCGCCGACCTGCCCGGGCTCATCGAGGGCGCGCACGAGGGCCACGGGCTGGGCCTCACGTTCCTGCGCCACGCGGAGCGGACACGCGTCCTGGTGGGTGTCATCGATGGCGCCGCCGAGGATCCGCTCGCCGAGTGGGGTGCCGTGGCGGACGAGCTGCGTCACTACGATCCGGGATTGCTCGAGCGACCGATGCGCCTGGTCGTGACCAAGATGGATCGTCCCGAGGTGCGCCGCCGCTGGCGTTCCCTGCGCGCCGCAGTCGGTCGCGATGCCGGCGCGCCGCCGGTCGCCGTGTCGGCGCATGCGGACACCGGGCTTGACGAGCTGCGCCGCTCGCTGGCCGAGGCCCTGGACGAGGCGGACCGCCGGCCCGTCGATGCGGCGCCTGAGGAGGTCCTCGTCCATCGGTTCGATCCACTGGCCCGTGGATGGGAGGTCATCGCCGAGGGTGACGCCTTGCGCGTTCGAGGGCGAAGGATCGAGGCCGCTGCGGCACGTACCGACTTCGAGAACGAGGAGTCGCGCGAGCGGTTCGAGCGGATGATGACGCGCCTCGGCATCGAGGCGGAGCTGGTGCGTCGCGGCATCGAGCCAGGGGCATTGGTCCGCATCGGCGGCGCCGAACTCGAATGGGGCGAGGAGTGAGCCCAGCTGCGACGGTTCCCTCCCAGGCCGGCTTGGTGGAATCGTTTCTCGTGGAGCGCAGCGCGGAACAGGAGCCTGATCCGGGTGAATCGCCCGATGCCGCGCCGGGGCGTGCGCAGCGGATCGGCATCCTGGGCGGCACGTTCGACCCGCCGCATGTTGGGCACCTTTGGCTCGCGACGCTGGCAGCCGACGCGATGGGACTCGAGCGGGTCCTGTTCATGCCTGCCGCGCAGCCGCCCCACAAGCAGGGCCGGGTGATCACCAGCGCCGCGAATCGGCTGCTGATGACCCGCCTGGCGATCGG
>JALYLE010000052.1 GCA_030774375.1 Chloroflexota bacterium
AAGAAGCTCGAGGTCCCGGTCAAGCGCATTCTGTCCGGCACGCCGGCGGACGTTGCCGCATCACGTGGGTCGCTGGCCGACCCGACCTCGCTGGACGCGTTTGTGGCCTACGCGACGGAGCACGCGCCCCCTTCCTAATGCGACAGAACGCAGGGTTCTACTCCGACACCGATCGCGCCTCTCCGGCTATGGAAAACGAACTGTAGGTTGTGAATCGGGCTCCTTCGGCGCTCGCCGCCCCGATGAACAACCCACAGTCATGCGCTCACGCTCCAGGTGGCCGTGCCCCGCGCCGAACGAAGAGGATGCCGTCCCCGCCGATCGCCTGGCCCACGCGGAGGGCGCGCCATATGCTGCGCGATCGGACGGGCAACACGCGGCGGACGAGCGTCTGATGCTCCCGGATGAGGCGGCGCATGGCCGGCGTATCCGGAACGCAAATGACCAGCCGGACCGGTCGATCCGCGCGTTGCGCCAAAACATCGCGCTTAAGCTGAGCCGCGCGGAGCTGAGCCTGGAGATCGACGAGCCGGCGCTCAACCTCAACCGCGACCACCTCATCTGGCAGGGTCATGACCAGGTCGTGCGCCCTTCGGCTGCCATCACCGACCGGAACCTCGAGCCGGGAGTGCCACGCCGGAGCCGCCTCGGCCATGATCGCCTCAGCCACCTTGAGCTGGCCCGTGTCTCGTAACGAGACCGATGCCTCCGGGAAGAGCCGCATCGCGAGCTCGTGCCCACAGGCCGCCGCCAGGCGGCAGGCGGCCTCGAAGCTCGGCGCGCGGACCCCGCGCTCGATGGCGCTGACGTACTCCTGGGTGAAGCCGGCGCGCCTTGCTGTCGCCTCCTGGGTGAGCCCAGCGGCCATCCGAGCAAGCCGCAGCTCACGCGCGAAACGGGCAAGGACCACGCGGAGGCGCTGGCGCCCGACATCCACCGGGCTCGCCCTGAAAGTGCGCACGCACGAATTGTGACTTCGGCCGCTTACCAGCCAATGCTCAGGGATTTGTACCTGGACAACGGTGCCCGCACCCCCGCACCAGGAACTGCTAGTTCTGCAAAACCACCGGATCGGCGTCTCTGGCAACGCCTCACGAGCCCACAGTTCTGTGCGGGTGTGCCGGGAGGGGCTGCGGTAATGAAGTAGAACTGCCAGTTTTGGATCAAGGCTCAGCGCCAAGCGCCGGCGCAGGCGGCGACCGCGGGCGCCACCGCTGGCAGTCCGGCACTACATCGCCCGAATGCCCAGGATGTTGCGCGCGATGACGAGCCGTTGGATCTCGCTCGTCCCCTCCCCGATCTCGGTGAGCTTGGCGTCCCGTAGGTAGCGCTCGACCTTGTACTCCGCGATGTAGCCGTAGCCGCCGTGGACCTGGACGGCATCGTTGGTGACGTCCCGCGCCACCTCGCTCGCGAAGAGCTTTGCCATCGCTGCCTCGGTGGTGAATGGCCGCCCCTGGTCCTTCAACCATGCCGCGCGGTAGACGAGCAGCCGCGCGGCGTCGATGCGCGTCGCCATGTCGGCGATCTTGAAGGCAACTCCCTGGAATGTGGCGATTGCCCGCCCGAATTGTTCTCGCTCCTTGGCATACGCCGACGCCGCCTCGAAGGCCGCCTGTGCCAGTCCAAGTGCCATGGAGCCGATCCCGATCCGTCCCCCGTCCAGCGTCTTCAGGAAGAGCTTGTCCCCCTCGCCCTCCTCGCCGAGCAGGTTGCCTGCGGGAATCCGACAGTCGTTGAAAAGCAGCTCCCCGGTCCGGCTGGCGTGCAGTCCCATCTTTTCTTCAAGCCTGCCGATGGAGAAGCCGGGCGCGTCGGCCTCCACGATGAAGGCGCTGATCTTGCCCGTCTTCGCCGAACGATCCGTGACCGCGGTGATGATGTAGGTGTCCGCTACGCCTGCGTTCGTGATGAAGCGCTTGCCGCCGTTCAGTACCCAGCTCTCGCCGTCCCGATGGGCGCGAGTCCGGGTTCCGCGCGAGTCGCTCCCTGCCCCGGGCTCGGTCAGGCCGTAGGCACCCAGCTTGGCGCCGCTCGCCAGCGGACGGAGGAAGCGCTCCTTCTGCTCGGCCGTGCCGGCGATGAACAGCGGATAGCAGCCCAGGCTGGTATGCGCACTGACGATGATGGCGACGCTGCCCGAGACGCGAGCCAGCTCCTCGATGGTGATCGCATAGGCGAGGGAGTCGAGGCCGGTTCCGCCGACCTCCTCGGGATAGGGCACGCCCAGGAGGCCAAGGCTGGCCGCCTCGCGGATGATCTCGGTCGGATACTCCGCGCGCCGCTCGAATTCGTCGGCGATCGGCGCGATGCGCCGCTCCGCGAACTCGCGGACCGTGCGCCGAATCTCCTCATGCTGGGGCGAGAGGGCGAAGTCCATGGGGCGCGGGCAGGCCTCGCTGGCAACGGCTTGGAGGGCCTGAGTCTAGCGCCTGGGCTCGGCGAGGTTGGTCGAGATCTCCCTTATGAGGCGCGCCGCCAGCGGTCGATCTCGCGACGAGTGCGCCGATCGGCGGCAAGGAGCTGATTCGCGCGTCGCTGCCGCTGCGGCAGAGGGCGGGGTCGCGATCGCTTGGCGTGGTTCGCCTTTGGCATCGGTCTTTCTGACGTTTCAGGCTGGCCGAGAGTTGCACCAGGTATGCGAAGTGCCGCTTACCGCCATGAACGATGCGTGAAACTCACGTCAGCGATACGTCAGCGATACGTCAGCGATACGTCAGACGAGTGTTGACAGCGCGCCGCGCGGGCCGGGTATACTGCCGCCCTACCCCAAGGCTGCTGCAACGCGACAAGGTTATCCACAGCGGCCTTGAGCTCTGCCGGGAGGGTTCTCGAGTGCCCCAGGTTGACGTCCGGCTCGAGCGTGTAACCAAGCGGTTCCACGACGTCACGGCGGTCGACGACCTGTCCTTGGACATCACACGGGGCGAGTTTTTCTCCATGCTCGGCCCCTCCGGATGCGGCAAGACCACCACGCTACGCATGATCGGCGGCTTCGAGCTGCCGACATCAGGGCTCATTTACCTGGGCGATGCGGAGGTCACCGCGCTGCCGCCATACCGGCGCGACGTCAACACCGTCTTCCAGAACTACGCGCTCTTCCCGCACCTGTCGGTCTTCGACAACGTGGCCTTTGGCCTGCGACGCCGCCGCGTGGCACCCAAGGCGATTCGAAGCCAGGTGGCGGAGATGCTCGAGCTCGTGGAGCTGCCCGGTTATGAGCTGCGCCGTCCCAACCAGCTCTCCGGCGGGCAGCAACAGCGCGTCGCGCTCGCGCGCGCCCTGATCAACCATCCGCGCGTTCTTCTTCTCGACGAGCCCCTTGGCGCCCTCGACCTGAAGCTCCGCAAGCAGATGCAGATCGAGCTCAAGCGGATCCAGACTGAGGTCGGCATCACCTTCATCTACGTCACCCACGACCAGGATGAGGCGATGACCATGAGCAACCAGATCGCGGTCATGCGCGCCGGTCACATCGAGCAGCTCGGAGCGCCGGAGGAGCTCTACGAGCGACCCAAGACCGCCTTCGTTGCCGGTTTCCTGGGCGTGAGCAACCTGCTCGAGGGCGAGCTGGCCGGCCGTGACGGCGCCTACGCATCGGTCCGCCTCCAGGAGGGGACGGTCGTGCGGGCGCCAGCCGATGGGCTCAACGGCAGCAAGGCGGTCCGTGTCGGCGTCCGACCCGAGAAGCTACGCGTCGTCGCCCTCGAAGAGGGAAGTGCTTCGGAGGGCGAGGCCGCGCTCAACCATCTCGACGGCACGATCCTGGATGCCAGCTACATCGGAGTGAGCACGCAGTACCTGGTCCAGACCGCCGTCGGCCACAACGTGACGGTCTATGCCCAGAACCTGGAAACCAGCGGCGCCCGCGAGGCGATTGCGGACGGGCAGCGCGTCCGACTCACATGGAAGCCCCAACATACCTTCGTCATCAGCGGTGCAGTTCCAGCTAGCCCCAGTGATCCACATAGCACAGGCGAGGAGGAGATCGATGTCTGAGCCCGAACGCGTCGACAAGATCGAGGAGGCGATCACCCGTGCCTTTGCGCCGCAGCGCCGCCTCTCGCGGCGCACCCTGCTGCGGGACGCCGGCCGAGGCGGTCTCTATCTCGGGTCGGCGATGTCGTTGTCGGCGATCCTGGCCGCCTGCGGCATTACGCCCCAGGCGAGCAAGTCGGCGGCGCCCTCGATCGGGAGCCCCACTCCCAAGCCCAAGAAGGCCGGGTTTGTACGGTGGGCGAACTGGCCCGAGTACATCGACATCGCGGACGACGGCACCTATCCCACTCTCGTGAAATTCACCAAGGACACGGGGATCAAGGTCGACTACGTCGAGGCCATCCAGGACAACGAGGACTTCTTCGGGGCGATCCAGCCGGACCTCTCGGCCGGCGGCCAGCTCAACTGGGACATCATCGTCATGACCGACTGGATGATCGAGCGAATGATTCGGCTCGGGTACCTGGACGCCCTCGATCATGCCAGCCTGCCGAACTTCGCCGCCAACGCGGACGATCTGTACGTCGACCCCTGGTACGACAAGGGCAACAAGTACAGCCTCGTGTGGCAATCGGGCATCACCGGCATCGGCTACAACCCGAAGCTCACCAAGCGCGAGATCACGGGCATGGACGACCTGTTCGATCCAGCCTTCAAGGGCCGCGTTGGCCTGTTCAGCGACATGCGCGACACGTTCAGCCTGGTGATGCTGTCCCAGGGAGTGAAGCTCGAGAACGCGACCCTGGATGACGTCACGAAGGCCCATGACAAGATCAAGGCCGCGGCCGAACAGGGCCAGTTCCGGGGCTTCTACGACAACACCTACTACGACGAGCTGTCCGGCGGGAACCTGGTGGCGACGATCGCCTGGTCGGGCGACGTCTCGCAGATGCAGCTCTACGACAACCCGGACGTCAAATTTGTCATCCCCGAGGCGGGCGCCATGCGCTGGTCGGACAACATGGCTCTCCCGAAGCGCTGCAAGCATCCCATCGATGCCCACGAGCTGATGGACTTTTGGTATGACCCGGTCAACGCAACGACGCTGTCGGAGTACATCGGCTATTTCTCGCCCGTCAAGGGTATCCCGGATCGAATCAAGGCCGACGCCGTCGAAGCGCAATCGGACGACAAGGAGTATGCCGACCAGCTGCGCTTCATTGCCGGGACGATCGAGCCCACCGCGGAGGAGCTCAAGAAGGTCTTCTACTACAAGGTCCTTGGGGAGGATGAGGAGCGCAAGTGGAACGAACAGTTC
>JALYLE010000053.1 GCA_030774375.1 Chloroflexota bacterium
GTGCCCTTGCCGTAGGCCATCACCAGCGAGTGCGTGCGCGCTCCCCCGCCAAAGAACCGGACACCGCGCAGGAGCTCGCCATCGGTCACGCCGGTCGCGCAGAAGACGACCCGTTCGCCCGACGCGAGGTCATTCGTGCGGTAGACGCGGTCGACGTCGTCGACCTCCAGGCCCATCGTCCGGCCGCGCTCCTTCTCCTCGTCGTTCCGCCAGGCGAACTTGGCCTGGATCTCGCCCCCGAGGCACTTCAGCGCGGCGGCGGTGAGGACCCCCTCCGGGGCGCCGCCGATACCCAGCACGGCGTGCACACCGGTCCCGGAGACCGCCACCGATATTCCGGCGGTCAGGTCGCCGTCGCTGATGAGCTTGATTCGCGCCCCGGTTTCCCTGACCTTGGCGATCAGCCCGTCATGCCGGGGCCGGTCCAGGATCACCACCGTGATGTCCCAGACGTTGCGGCCGAGCGCCTCCGCGATGGTGTGGATCGTCTTGTCCACCGGGTCGTCGATGTGGACGTGGCCGGCGACCTGCGGCCCAACGATCAGCTTGCGCAGGTAGGTGTCAGGGGCGTGCATCAGGCCACCCGGCTCGGCCGCCGCGAGGACCGCCGTGGCGTTTGGGGAGCCGGTAGCCACCAGGTTCGTTCCCTCCAGCGGGTCGACCGCGATGTCCACGTGCGTGGCGGCGTCCGGATTGCCGACCTTCTCCCCGATGTACAGCATCGGTGCCTGATCGCGCTCGCCCTCCCCAATGACGATGGTGCCGCTGATCTCCGCCTCTTCCATGGCACGCCGCATCGCCTCGACCGCGGCGCGGTCCGCGCCATCGCGGTCTCCGCGGCCCATGAGGCGCGCCGCTGCGATCGCTCCCGCCTCAGTGGCGGCGACGGCCTCGACGCTGACGAGGGTATCCACGGTCAGTGCCGGAAGTGTCGTCGGCCGGTGAAGACCATGGCCATGTGGTGGCGGTCAGCAACCTCGATCGCCATCTCGTCGCGGATGCTGCCGCCGGGCTGGATGATGGCCGTAACGCCGGCCTGCGCGGCGATCTGGATTCCGTCGGGGAACGGGAAGTAGGCATCGGACGCCATCACGCTCAACGGCGCGCGTTCGCCGGCCTTGCGCAGCGCCACCTCGACGCTCACCACGCGCGACGGTTGACCGGCGCCCATGCCCACCATGGCGTGGCGTTTCGCCAGGACGATGGCGTTGCTCTTCACGTGCCGCACGGCGCGCCAGGCGAAGAGAAGATCGGTCAGCTCCTCCAGGGTCGGACGTCGCTGGGTCACGACCTGGAGCTTGTTGCGATCCTCCTCCAGCGAGTCGAAGGTCTGCACCAGGAGGCCGCCGCCGATTCGTTTGAAGTCGAAGTTGCCGATTCCCATCTCCGGGCCGTTCGCGTCGCTAGGGGGCACCTCGATGATCTCGAAGCCCTTCTTGGTGCGCAGGATCTCGAGAGCTTCAGGCGTGTATTCGGGGGCCACGATCGCCTCGAAGAAGCCGGGGCGGATGGCGCGAGCGGTGGCCTCGTCGACCACCCGATTGGCACCGATGATCCCGCCGTAGGCGCTCACGCTGTCGCCTTCGAGTGCGGCGCGGAACGCATCGGCAAGGTCGACGACACTCGCCAAACCGCAGGGATTGCCGTGCTTGACGATGCAGACCGTGGGCGTCTTGAAATCGCTGGCGATCTGCCAGGCAGCGTCAAGGTCGAGCAGGTTGTTGAAGGAGAGATCCTTGCCGGCCATCTGGCGCGCGGTTGATATGGAGCTGCGTCGCTGGGCGGGATCGGCGTAGAAGGCGCCAAGCTGGTGCGGGTTCTCGCCGTAGCGCAGATCAGAGCGTTTCTCCACGACCAGCGTCAAGTGGTTCGGGAAAAGCATCCCCGCCTGCATGTTGAGGTAGGAGGCGATCTGCGCGTCGTAGGCGGCGGTCAACGCAAACGTCTCAGTCGCCAGCTTCTGGCGCGTCTCGGGGCTGACTGAGCCGATCGATTTGAGATCACGCAAGACCGATGCGTACTGCGTGGGATCACTGATCGCGGCCACCCCCGGGAAGTTCTTGGCCGCGGCCCTCAGCAGCGCCACACCGCCGATGTCGATCTGTTCCAGGGCCTGGTCCAGCGTGGTCTCCTCGGCCGTCACCGTCTCGGCGAACGGATAGAGGTTCACGACGACGACGTCGATCTGACCGATGCCGTGCTCCGCCAGCTGAGCGAGGTGATCCGGCTGGTCGCGGCGGGCGAGCAGACCGGCGAAGATCGCCGGATGCAGGGTCTTGACCCGACCGCCGAGGATCTCGGGGGTGTCAGTCAGCTCAGCGACTGGCCTGACCTCGATGCCGTTCTCCGCCAGGTGGGCCCGCGTCCCGTCCGTGGCGAAGCATTCGATCCCTGCCTCCGTCAGCCCGCGGGCAAGTTCAACGATGCCCTCACGGTCGGAGACGGAGAGGAGAGCGCGCAATCCGCAACCTCGAGCTTGCTGCGTTGCGTGGATGGTCGAGGCGCGTGGCGGGTGGGCATGCGGCCTCGGCGCATCAGTATAGCCTCGCCATGGCCGCGCCAGCCTCTCTGCTAGACTCCGCGGCCGATGAATCTGTTCTTCGATCCCTTCACACCGAGCGCCTTTCCGGACCTCTTCACCCTGATGTGGGTCGCCGGCCTGGTGATCCTGGTTGTGGCCATCCTCGTGTACAACACGGCCCAGGTCCGATACCGACGCTACCCGGCGCTCCTCGCGCTTCACGAGTGGGTCTTCTGGTCGATCGCCATCACGTGGGGAATCGTGCCCCTCCTGGTGGTGATCCACGTCCCGCTGGCTTTGATCCTGCTCGTGACGCTGCCCGGCGTGGCGGTCGCTGTTTACGCTCGCTTCTTCAAATTTCCGCCGATCATCGCTGCGGCGAATGCGGAGATTCGTCGGCGCCGATTCGTCCCGCCGCCGCGGCGCGAGGAGCGAGGCCGCCCGCGCCCGACGCCGACCGGCGGCCATCGGGCTCACCGCCGCCGATAGCTCTCCCTCGACGGGCCTTGACATCGGCTTAGCCGAGGCCATACTCACTCCTGTTCGTCCGCATGGCCGCGCGCGTGGCGCGACCAATTCAACGCGAAAGGAGCACGGCGATGGCAGATACAGCCCGGGTTGTCGTTCCCGCGTCGCGCTCCGGAAGGACCGTCAGCTAGGGCAGAGCGCCAGCTCCGCTGAGCCGCAGCTCAGCCGCCCAGCTCGAGCCGTCCCGCCGGGACGGCCGTTTTGTTTCTCGGCCGCGCGACGCTCGTTCGTCGCCCTCATCGCTGACCGGGAGACCTTGCTTGAAACGTTCTACCCTTCGCGCGCGTCGCGAACGACCCCGGCGAGGGTCGCCGGAAACCGCTGGCTCGTTCCGCTGCGTCCATTGCCGCCTCGACGTTCCGATGGATGCGCCGGGAACCCAGCATCGCAATCACTGCCCAGGCTGCCTCTGGAGCCGGCACGTTGACGACCTGCCCGGTGACCGCGACTCCGACTGCGGCGCATCCATGGAACCGATTGCGATCACCGTCCG
>JALYLE010000054.1 GCA_030774375.1 Chloroflexota bacterium
GTCGCGCTCGACGTCGGTGAGGATCCGCTGGGAGCGGCCGTCGGGCTCGGGCTCTTCTTGTTCTTCTTGCTGCTGCTTGGGCTGGCGCCAACCGAAGCACTGGAAGCCGGCGAGGTTGCCGCAGGAGGAGGAGTAGCGGCGCCTGGAACATCGAGGATCACCTTCTCACCGGCAGTCACGCCTTCGAGGACCTGGACCAGGGCGGCGTTCATCAAGCCGACCTTGATCGCACGCACCTCAATGTCGCCCGCTGGCGCGAGCACGAAGACGGTATAGCTCCCAGGTTTGCCCCGCAGAGCCATCGCCGGCACGGAGAGCGCGCCCTTCCCCTCGCCCAGGGTCACGGTCAGCTGCACGGTCATCCCAATTCGGGCGTTCGGCGGCAACGTCGCGAGGTTGAACGTAACAGGGTAGGTCGGGGCACCCGAAGAGCTGCCGCTCGGCTTGAAGCCAATCGATGCGACCGTTCCCACCACCCCCTGGCCAATCGCTGTGACCGTCAGGGTCGCGGATGTACCTGGGGTTAGCTTCGGGAGGGCGGTCTCGCCGATGTTGACGACAGCCTGGAAGCCTCCGCTATCGAGAATGATTCCCTCACCTGCTGGCGCATCCGCGGAGCCGATGATGTTCACAACTTCCACGACGCCCGCCGCTGGTGCCACCAGGCTGGCGTGGGTCAGCTGAGCCCGCAGATCGGCCTGCAGCCGCAAGGCGGTCGACTCGTCGGCGCGCGCATTGGCAAGGGCAGTCTGAAACTTATGGATCTTGACTGGATCCGTCGCCAACTTCAGGTCAGCCTCCGCCTGCCCGATGCGAACCCTGGCCAGCGCGAGGTCGCTGGTCGCCTGCGCCAGTTGCGCTTGCGCGTCGGAGGGGCTGGCGGTCGCCAGGACCGCTCCCTTGACGACGGATTGGCCGGCATCCACTTTCACCTGCAGCACCGGCCAACGCACTTTGGCTATGCCGCTCAGCGTTGGACGATCGGACCCTGGAGCCAGAAGCGCGGGAGCGAGGCCAAAGGCCAAGTCGAATCGTTGGACGGGACTCAGGGCGCCGATCCCGGTCACCTGGCCGACCACATCGGTGCGCGTCACGAGGGCAGTTGCATACTGCGCTGACGGCTCGTTGCGAGCGAGGACGAACGCCCCGAGCGCTCCCAGTCCGAGGAGCACCACTGCGACCACCGTCACGATGACTACTCGCGTCTTCATCCATGGCCTCACGTTGGACGGTATCGCTGGGCGGGAGCCCATGATATGCCGCCTCTTGATGCGAGCAGGACAAGAATCCTTAGCGCCTGCTCAATCTTGCTGACCCGATACCGGGCCGAGCACGGACCGCCGCATTGGCTGCCTCAGCAGGAACACGGGGAGTGGGAGATGCCCCGCTCAGAGCGCTCGGAGAGCAAATGGACTGGCGCCGACCTACGGAATCACGCCAGCGGAGCTCCGAGCAATGCAGACGGCAACTCCCACCACTCCTATCGTAACGCGAGAAGGCCTCTCCGCCAACGTTGGTTCTTTGTGGCCCGGCGGGCGCATCGGTATTACGCACGGTCATGCAACGGCTCGCCGCCAGACCAATTTGGTCACCCTGTTGGCCCTCTCATATCCCCACGGACATGGGAGGGGCGCCGAAGGGCCGCTCGTTGCGCATTGGATCACGACGGGTAATAGGGAGCGGGCTCACTGGCCATTAACATGACAGAGGCAATAACCGGGCCGTTCGCCGCGCATTACCGGGGCGGCTCGCAAAGGAATCGCGAGTGGAGCACTAGTGGCCCATGAGCCAGGGAGTGTCCGATGCGAATGCGTCCGCCAGCCAGTCGAAGAACGAGTCGCCGGTGATCTGAGCGAGTGTATGCAGCTCGGCGATGTGGGCAAGGTGGTACTGCCCATGCTGAGCTTTGAATCGGAGGCCGTAGAAGCTCACCTCCCCTTGCACCCGAAACAGCGGGCCGTAGTGCTTTACCGCCTCGGCCGCAGCGGTCAGTAACTCAACGGCCTTCAGACTGCCCGTGGCCCGCCAGTACTCCCAGATGGCAAAGGCAGCCATCATGTGGCCGTTCAGGATGCGGTCGATGGGTCCGTCGCTCGGGTACTCCTCCAACCACAGGTAGCCGTCTTCGTCCGTGTCAGCCACCCACGGATGGCCAGCCCGACGAGGCGCCAGGAATGACGCGAACGTCGCGTCCGCCGCGGAGCGCCAGCGCGGATCGTGAGTCGTGGTCGCCAGCCGGCTGAAGAGCGCCAACGCGTCGCCCTGTGTGAGGGCCGAGTACCAGGGAGCCTGCAACACAGTGTCGTCACCGTGGTTCCAGGGGAACGTGAAGCCAAACCAGACCGCGCCATCCTCAGTGGTCGACCGGGCAAGGAGGTGTTCAGCGTCGCGGATCGCCAGGGACAGGTAGGCCAGGTCGCCGGTCATGGTGTACGAGGCGACCAGGTGCAGCCCCTGGGTCGCCACCCAGGTCGGGTGATCCCATGTGCGCCCCAAGTATTTGAAGCGACTGGGCGGCACTTTGAGGACCGGTTGGTCCACCGACCACGGCATCGGCGAAACCTCCGTGGCGAAGGAAGTCGGCGCGGAGGCTGACCCCGGGGCGGACAGCGCCAAGAGCAGGAGCATCAACGCCAGCGCCGGCAGCGCGCGCTTCCCCCGCATCGGTTCCCTCCTACCCGGGCTTGCTTGGTCAGGGCAGCGTACAGCCGGCCCGCGATCCGCTGATGCGGACTCCTGGCATCGGGGTGCAGCCGCTTTGCAAGCCTTGCCGCCAACGTGCCGAGTCCCGCTGCGGCCTGGCAGGCGCAGGGACATTACGCATGGTTATGCAATGGCTCGCCGACAGAGCGATTTAGAAACCACGTTGGGCCTCCGATATCCGCACCGATATGCAATGACTCACGACCAGACCAATTTGGCGACCCTCATGGCTCTCTGATATCCCCACGGATATCGGAGGGACACCAGAGGCCGCGGGAGGGCCGTTCGTTGGCCTTTGGATTACCAGCGGTAAAACGGAGCAGGCTCATTGGCCATTACATGACAGGGGCTAATAATCGGGCCGCTGGCCGCGTGTTGACCGAGTGGCGACGGGGTTCGTGCCGAGCGAGGCGCCGTTGCGTTACCAGAGGGCTAGGCCGGTCTCCTCGTCGAGCTGGCGGATGAGCTCCACGTTCGTCATCTCGCGGATCTGAACCTCAGCGGCGAAGACCTCGATTCCGTGCAGCAGATGGCCGCCCACCGTCTCGCCACGCTCGTCGCCAAATGTGGCGTGCGCGTGCAGGAAGGGGTTCCCATCACGCAGCGAGATGTTCCCCACGAAGCCGGTGATCTCGTGGTGCGTATCGGATTCGAGCTCGATGTACCGATGATCGGTCTGGTCGAAGTACGCGTACGTGGCGTGGCGCACGGCGCCGATCACGCTGACCCACGCGGCGTTGATCTGGCGGGCGGCGCAGAGGCGCTCGATCTCCTCGACCAGGTCGCTCCCCGTCGCCAGCCTGCCCACGAACGTCCGCCCCTCGCCGACCTCCCAGAAGCGCGTCGCCATCGGTCTTCTCCTGCTACTCGAAGTGCGTGAGGCTCGGCACGATTGGCAGGCGGGCGGCCACACGAGCCGGGTAGATGCCGGCCAGCGCCGCGATGCCGATCCCAAGCAGGACGGTGACAGCCAGCAGGAGCCAGGGGACGACGAGGAGGCCGAAGTCGCTCGCCGCCCCAACACTGACCAGCGCCCACGCGACGGCGACGCCCACGACTGCCGCTGCGAGGCTGCCGATGGCGCCCATGATCGCCGCCTCGGCCACGATCATGGCCTGCACCTGGCCGACGGTCATCCCGTGGGACCGCAGTATCGCGATCTCCCGCACACGCTCCACGACCCCAACCGAGAGCGTGTTCACGATTCCCAGCGCCGCGATCACGACGGCGATCAGCGCCAGGGCGTCGAAGAGGCCGACCAGCCGGTCGAGCGACCGGGACAGTTCGTCGGCGAGACCCGCGGCGGTAATCGTATCCGCGCTGAGGTCCAGCGCCGTCTCCGCCACGGCGTCCTGGAAGGCGGCAGCGGTGATGCCGGGTTGCGGCACCATCGCCCAGAGAGAAGCCTCGTTCTCGTTGAAGTGTGATTTGGCGTCGGCCAGGCTCAGGAGGATGGCGCCTTCACCTGACCGTGACGGGATCGAGTAGGCGACGATCCCCACGACACGGAACGCAGTGCCAGGGCGCGCCGGCAATCCAAGGCGCACGGTTGCACCGAGCGACAGGTGGTCGCGTCGCGCGATCGGCTCGGGAACCAGGATCGCCCCGCCCTCGCGCAGCTCTGCGAACGCTGTCGTGCGGTCACCATCGGTGAAGATGAGCGAGCTCGTCGCCTCGAAGACGGTCGGGTCGATGCCGGCCAGGCTGGTCGCGGTCGGCTGCTGGTTTCCCACGCGTTCCACCGCTGGGAACTCGACGATGGGGCTCGCATAGCGGACGCCGCTCGTGGCCTCGAAGGTTGGCCGGAACTCATCCACGTCGACCTTGATGCCCAGGCGGATGCCGTAGCCGCCGGGCAGGACCGAATCGACCCAGCGCTGGGCGGTGCTGCGGGCAGACTCCGCCACGGTCCCGAGCGCCACGACAGCCGCCAGACCGATGAGCAGCGCCCCAACGGTCAGGCCGCTGCGCACTCGATCGCGCCCCAGGTTGGCGCGTCCCAGCAGGCCCTGTGCACCGAAGAACACCTCGAAGGGACGGCCCACCAGACGCCCGATTGGCTCGACGAGCAGCGCCGCACCGGTTGCGCCGCCAATCAGCACGGCCATCGCCAGCAGGACGGCCGGCAGCGCGGCATTCCCGCGAGCGAGCGGGTAGGCGAGGACGCCAACGATGAGCACAACCAGCTCCAGGCCGATGAGCCAGCGCACCTGCTGCACGATGCTGCGGCCCGGCTGACGTGACGGTCGCAGCGCGTCGAGTGGACCGATGCGCGCGGCGGCCACGGCCGGAATCCCGGCCGCTCCGACCGTAACGGCGGCGCCCACAACGAACGCAAACAGCAGGGCCTGTGGATTCAATGGCAAGCCGGCGATGAGGACGGCGCGGGTAGCGCGCAGAAACGCGATCATGGCCGCCGCCAGGCCAATTCCGGCCACGACGCCGACCGCCGAGCCGGCGATGCCCAGCACGGCCGCCTGGCGCAGAAAGATGCCGACTACCTGGCGGCTGGTGGTGCCGGCGGCGCGCAGCAGGCCGACCTCGCGCGTCCGCTCGCTCAGGGTCATGGCCATGGTGTTTGCCACCAGGAACGCGCCGACCGCCAGCGCCACGAGGCCGAACAGGAAGGCGATTCCGGCGAAACCCTGCTGCGCGCGGCCGAGTTCATCCGCCGCCTCGGCGACCGTCTCGATGCTGAATGGCTCGGTGAGCGTCTGGTCGAGCTCCTGGCGCACGTCAGCGTCGTGGCCGGCGTCCACTACCAGGTCGACCGCCACGATCGGGGTGGGGACGACGAAGGCCGCCTCAAGGGTCGGCCGCGGCACCACGGCGACGGCGCCCGCGCCCAGCGCCCCGAAGCCCACGTCGCCCAGCGTTCCAACGATCTGCAGCCGCGGCGGACCCGGGCGCCGGTCGCCGGTGAGGAGCAGGTCGTCGCCCACCGCCAGGCTATGGTCCGCGGCCCACGTGGCGTTGACGAGCACCTCGTTCGCGCCCGGACCGCTCGCCGCCGGCGTCGACAGGAAGCGGCCGGCGATCAGGTCATAGCTGCGCACCTTTGGCTCGTTCCCCGGGTCGACACCGATCGCCAAGAGACTGAACACCTGCTCGTCCGGGCCGGGCAAGGTGCTCAACGTGAGCCGGCGCTGCGCAACTGCGGCGGCGGCGGTCACTCCGGGCAGCCGGTTGATGAGTGTTACCGCTCGCGGCGTCAGGCCCTCATCGTTGAAGGCCCGGACGCGCAGCGACGCTCGCCCGAAGAGCTCAGCCGAGGCATGCGCGATCGCTTCGGTCGCGGCCTGGTTGGCAATCAGCGTGGCGCAGATGATGCCCACGCCCAATGCCACGCCCACCAGGGTCAGGACGGTCCGCAGCGGGCGATCCGCCAGCCCTCGCCAGGCGAGGGCGGTCAGACGCATCGAGCCCGCATCGGTCTACAACCCCAGGGCGGCGAGGCGCTCGATCAGCGGGGCGGCATGGTGTTCACTGCGACGGCCGAGCTCAACTTCGTCGAGGATGGCGCCGTCGCGGAGGACGAAAACGCGATCCGCATACGCCGCCGCGCGCGCATCGTGGGTGACGAGGATGATGGTCTGACCGAGGCGCTCGCACGAATCCCACAGCAGGTCAAGGATCTCCGAGCCCGTGGTGTAGTCAAGGTTGCCGGTCGGTTCGTCCGCGAGCAGGATTGCAGGCTCGGTCGCCAGGGCGCGAGCCAGGGCTACGCGCTGCTGCTCCCCGGCGGAAAGCTGATCCGGCTTGTGATCGGCCATCGCCGTCAGGCCCACCAACTCGAGCAGCGCGTCGACTCGACCTTTGTGCTGCCCCAACGCCTCACCCGCAATGAGGAACGGGAGCGCCACGTTCTCGCGCACGTTGAGCAGCGGGATCAGGTTGAAGAATTGGAAGACGAAGCCGGTCTTTTCGCGCCGGGTGAGGGTCCGGTGCTCCTCGTCGAGGGCCGCCAGGTTGAGCCCGTCGATTACCACGTCGCCGCTCGTCGGCAGGTCGAGGCCACCAAGCAGATGGAGCATCGTGGACTTGCCGGAGCCCGAGGCCCCCATGATCGCGACGAAGTCGCCCTTGTTCACCGAGAGCGAAACGCCACGCAGCGCATCGACCTGTCCCTCGCCGAGGCGGTAGCGCTTCACGAGGTCGCGCGCCTCGAGGATGACTGGCATGGTCGGCAAGGATAGTCGAGCGGGCCGAGCCGACGGGGCACTCGTCGACTGGCCCGCTCCGTTCAATTGGGGGCTCTACCCGAGCGTGAACCCCATGAGGCTGGCGAGGATCGTCTCGAAGAAGCCCTTCTCCGTCGGTGCTGGCGCCTCGACCTGGTAGCCGGTCAGGTCGTTGCTCACCACCGGCTGCGGCTCGAATGGGTCGCGACTCTCGGCCCGCGGCGTGGGGATCGGTGACGGCGAGGCGTCCGGACCGATCAGAACCTTTGGCGCCGCGGAGACAGATGGGGTAGGCGCACGCGTCGCCGCGCCCG
This sequence comes from Chloroflexota bacterium, assembly GCA_030774375.1. Next base: position 7,199 of record JALYLE010000054.1, read on the forward strand.
GCTGGCGCACCGGCTTGGGCGCCGGCTTGACGATTGGCCTGGGGGTGGGCGCGGGCGTCGGCTTTGGCGTTGGCGCGGGCGCTGACTTGGCCTGCATGAAGAGCTCGGTGTACATCCGTGGGCTGCGCAGCTTGCCCTGCCAGACGAGGTTATCGGCCCCATAGGCGCCAACACCTCCGTGGGTGAACTTCGGCTCGAGGATGTTCGCCCGATGCCCGGCCGAGGCCATGAACGAGATGTTGATCTGGACCGGCGAATCGGTGTCCGACCAGCCCGAGTTCCAGCCGATGTTCTCGCCACCCCACGCGTACTTCACGCCGTACACGTCGTAGTAATGGAACACCATGCAGCCGCCGCATGCGGGAATGTTGTGGCTGAAATAGTCGTTGACGATCATGTCCTTCGACCGCCAGCGAGCCAGGCTGACGAGGGTGCTGTTCTTCTGGATGGGGCGCACGCCATTGTTGACGCGGTCGCCGTTCAGCAGTTGCCAGAGCGTGGACTCTGCGCCGGTCTGGTTCCAGCCGGCGACGATCGTCGGCGTCCAGGCCAGGGCGGCAGCGGAGAGCAAGCTCGTGAGACCCAGGCTCATCGCCCGAGTCAGGATGCGCCGCGGACGGCGCTTTTGCAGCAGGGGGGTGGACATCGCGAGACTCCCGTGACCGAACTCCGATGTGCCCGGAATTCGTCGTCTCACCCTACCGACGAACCGGCGCTCGGTCTGTAGGGCTGTGGTCCCAATAGGGGGCATGACCATGCGGCCCTCGACCCCAGTACTCGCCCTCCGGGATCGCGTGTGCGGCAGAATGAGAGTCAATGCCGGTGCTGCGCGCGATCTTGGGGGCTGTGGGACTGATCCTCACCATCCCCGCTCTCGTCGTGACGCTCAGCATCGGCACCGGCGGCCCGCTCGATCTGCTCGGCTCGGCGACGCGCGATCTGACGAGCGGAATCGACCGCCTTGGAGCAACCCTGGAGCGGGTCGATTCCTCGCTGCGCTCAGCCGAAGCGACGCTCAAGGACGCCCAGTCGTCCGCCACGAATGCGGCGGAGGTCACCGCGTCGCTTGGGACGGCGATGTCCGACCTTGCCGATGCCGCCGACCTACGGGTCCTTGGTACTCAGCCATTCGCTCCGCTCATCCCGCAGTTCACGGAGCTCGCCCAACGATCTGCCGCCCTCGCCGTCTCCTTGCGCTCCACGGGCACCTCGCTGCAGGGCAGCCGCGCCGATCTCGTGGCGCTGCATGACGACGTCGCCGCGCTGGCCGTACTCGCGCGACGCCTCGGTCAGACAGCAGATAGCAGCGGCGACCTGCGGCTCATGGCGGTGCGGGTGATCGCGAGCCTGCTGCTCGCGTGGCTCGCTGCTCTCGCAGCACTGATGCTCTTCGACGCCCGGCGCGGGATGCGGCTCCCTAGGTAGCGCGGCCGGCCCTCTGGCGTTCGGCCTTGGCCACCCAGGCGGACGCGCCCTTCGCGTTGAATCGCTCGATCGCCTGCGCGACGGCAGCATCGGCTGCGGTTTGCTTGCCCTCCAGAGCAAGGACCGCCGCGAGGTGCAAGAGCGTTGAACCATCAATGGTCAGGAAGTCCGTTGCGGAAGTGATCCCGACAGCCCGCCGTGTTAGGCGCTCCCCCTCGTCTAGCGAGCCGCGCGACGCGAGGACACGACCCATGACCGCCAGGGAGGCACTCTGGGACGCGAAATCATCCAATGCAGCGTCCACGCTGGCGATCCTCGCCCACTTCTCCGCCTCGTCCATCTCACCAAGTTCAACGAGCGCGTGAGCGACGTTGCCTGCCACCGTCGAAGCGAAGGAGCGATCCCCTGTGCCAGTCATCTCGCCCCAAGCGTCACGCATCATCTCCGCCGCCCGCTCCGCGTTCCCGGCGAGGAGTTCGGTTGGACCAATGAAGAAACCGACGACTCCCGCAGCCCGGAAGGAGTGTCCAAGCTCGATGGCGCGCAGCCGCGCCCGCTCCAGAAGCTCGCGTGCGTGCTCGAAGTCGCCTCGCAA
>JALYLE010000055.1 GCA_030774375.1 Chloroflexota bacterium
CGAGGAGTTCGGTTGGACCAATGAAGAAACCGACGACTCCCGCAGCCCGGAAGGAGTGTCCAAGCTCGATGGCGCGCAGCCGCGCCCGCTCCAGAAGCTCGCGTGCGTGCTCGAAGTCGCCTCGCAATCCATACAGCCCGCCCAGGCCGCGGAACAGCCGATGCTCCAGCCAGGGGTCTGGCCCCAGGCGCTCCCAGACCTGCTCGAGCCGAGCGATGCCCTGGTCGACCGGGGTTGGTCCCCAGTACAAGAATGCGGCGAAAGAGGAATGGATGTCCAACACATCGACATCGGACCGCTCAGAAGGACTGTCTTCGAGCAGCGAGTCCAGGAGTCCCAGCCCCAGCTTCGCGCGGCCGCCCACGAAGTTGCTGAAGGCAATGCCGGTCTGAGCGCGACGCTGCCAGGTCCGATCTCCCAATCGCTCGAATTCCTTCGCCAGCGCCTGGCTGCGCGCCAGCATCTCCGCCCCCTCCAGGTGCTCGGATGACGATCTGACCTCCAGGAGCAGCTGATCAGCCCTCGCCGCGGTCAGCTGGTCCCCCTGGGCCGTCGCCAACTCCCACGCTCGAGAGAGCGCGCGATCCGCCGCAGGCAAGTCTCCCGAGTCGCCGATGGCGTCGCCATAGAACGGCAGCAGTTCGACACCACGCGGATCCCCCTCTGGAAGCAGCGCGACCGCCCTGCCGAGCAGGCCGAGGGCCGCATGCACGTCTCCTCGGCGATGAGCGCGCTTTCCGGCCGACCCAAGTCGCTCCGCGGCGGCAACTGCGAGGTCCATCGCCTCGGCATCGGGCGGGCCTAACTCCGCCCTGTAGCGATACGCCTGCTCGAGGTGGTACCCGATGATTTCCTCGTACTCGGCAACGCGATCACCCGCGACCTGCTCCAGCCATGCCACGAAACGAGCGTGCAGGTCGGCGCGGGTCGCCTTGGGCATCGCCTGGTAGGCTGCGTCGCGGATCAGAAGGTGCCGAAACCGGTACGCCTCTTCTCCAGCGAATTCGGATCGGTCAGGCCGAAGCAATTCCTTCCGCGTGAGGGCTAGGAGCTGGACCGGCAGCTCTATTCGTTCTGGCTCGGGACCAAGCTCGCTGACGGCCCCGCGGTGGAAGACCTTCCCCTCGACTGCCCCGCGCTCGAGGACCGCGCGCTCCGTGGATGGCAGGCCGTCGAGGCGTGCTGCCAGCACCGCCGCAATGGTGGGCGGAACCGTGAGCTCGGCGAGGTCGCGCGCGGGACGCCAATGACCGTTGTCGGCCACGAGGGCTCCCTCATCGATCAGCATCCCCAACAGCTCTTCTACGAATAGGGGATTCCCCTCGGACGCCGCCGCGATGCGCTCACGCAGTGATTCCGGAAGTTCTGCGCCTCCTACCAGGTTCGAGACCAGCTCGCCACTCTGTGAGTCGCTCAACGGCTCGAGGGTGATGGTCGTCGCGTGTCTCTTTCCGCCGCCCCACGCGGGGCGCAGGTCAAGGAGCTCCTCGCGGGCGAGGCAGATGAGCAGGATCGGCGCATCGTGGGCCCAGGTTGCGACGTCATCGATCAGGTCGAGCAGCGCCGGCTCCGCCCACTGGATATCGTCCATGACGATGACGAGCGGCTGCCGAGATGCAAACACCTCGAAGAGGCGGCGGGCAGCCCAGGCGGTCTCCTGCGGCGTCGCCCGGGCTTCGATCAGGCCGATCGCTCCCCCGATGCGTTCCGCGACCGCACTTGCGTCTTCTTCACCTTGAAGTAAGGCCTCTACCTTGGCCTGCCCGGTCGCGGCGTCGTCGGTATCAGACAGATCGGCGAGCGTTCGTACGATCTCGCCGAGCGACCAGTATGTGATCCCGTCCCCGTAAGCCAGGCAGCGCCCATACACCGCCCTCGCCTCACCGCCACGCCGTTCCACGAAATCGTTGACGACACGCGACTTGCCCACCCCCGCCGCGCCAAGGATGGTGAACAGGTGGCAGATCCGTTCGCTCACGATTTGGTCCCAGGCCTCGTCGAGCTGCCGGAGCTCGCGGTTACGGCCCACCACGGGGGACTGAAGGCGCGCGGGTTGCTGCGCCTCATCGGCCGGACCAAGCAGCCGGAATGCAGGTACGGGTTCATCCTTTCCCTTCAAGGTCAGCGGCTCGAGCGGCTCGACCCGGACCGCGTCCTGCACGAGCCGGCGCGTGTCGGCGCCGATGAGGATCTCGCCGGGATGCGCCGCCTGCTCGAGTCGGGCCGCCACGTTCACTGCGTCGCCGCTGACGAATCGGTGCCCGCTGGCGGTATCGCCGGCGATCACCTCGCCGGTGTTCACGCCGGTACGCCACTCGATTGCCAAGCCACGCTCCGCTCGAATCGCCTCGTCCAAGTCGCGCAGGCGATCCCGAATCTCGAGGCTGGCCAGCACCGCTCGAAGCGCGTCGTCTTCGTGAACGCGCGGCACGCCAAAGACGGCCATCATCGCGTCGCCGATGAACTTCTCGACGACGCCGCCATGCCGCTCTACAACCGCGCGCATCTCATCGAAGTAGCGGGTCATCACCGCTCGCAGCGACTCTGCGTCGATCCGTTCGCCCGCGCTCGTGGACGCCGCAGCGTCGCAGAACAGGACAGTGACCGTCTTGCGTGTTTCGTGCGGTGTGGCCGCTGTTTGTAGCTGCGCGCCGCACGAGGAGCAAAAGCGGGCCGAGTCCGCGTTTTCATTCCCGCAACGCTGGCACGCGATCACCCGCGCAGTCTAAGCCGTCAGTGCAGTGAGACACCGGGACAGGTGGGGTGGCCTACGGGGGTCGAACCCGTAACCTTCGGATCCACAATCCGATGCTCTGCCGGTTGAGCTAAGGCCACCGCGGATCAGCCGTCGCGCGTGGCGCGACGGGGGCGCGCCCTCGCGACCGTGAGTCGCGGCACAGCGAGCGGCCCAAAGTCTAGCCCAATCTCCGCGTCAAACCAGCTGGCCCCGCGCAGCCACGGCCCGCTCCCCCTATCCTTCGGGCATGGCGCTGTACAGCGAGCACGAATCCGCGAAGCTGGACGCACCGGTCTTCGTCGCGGCGTTTGACGGCTGGGTCGACGCCGGATCGGCTGGCACCATGGCTGCGCAGCAGCTCGCCGGCGACGGCCAGGTCCTGGCGACCTTCGATGCGGACGAGATCTTCGACTACCGCGCCCGTCGCCCAACGCTCGAGATCCTGAGCGGCACCCTCATCAACCTCGAGTGGCCCGAGCTCAAGCTGCGCGCGTCACGCGTCGGCGACCGCGACCTGGTGGTGCTGACCGGACCTGAACCCGATTACCGATGGCACCAGCTATCGGCCGACATGGTGACGCTCGCCAAGAAGCTGGGCGTCTCGAGCTGGATCAGCCTGGGCGCGATTCCGGTCGCGGTGCCCCACACACGGGCCGTGCCTGTGCTGGGGACCGCATCGGCTCCTGGATTGCTGCCACCGGAGATCGCGCAGGGGCCCGATGGCAGGCTGCGCGTCCCGTCAGCGGCACTCTCCGTCTTCGAGCTCGCCGTCTCAGAAGCTGGGATACCCGCTGCCGGGCTGTTCGCCCAGGTGCCCCATTACGTCTCGGGCGTCTACCCGAACGCGGCCATCGAGCTGCTCAAGAACCTCGGGCGTTTCCTCGGCATGGATCTGCCCCTCGGCGACCTGCCGGCGCGCGCCCTGGAGACGCGGTCGCTCCTCGATGCTGCGACGGAGGCCGATGAGCGGACGAAGGCCTACATCGAGCGACTCGAGGCGATGGCAGACGAGGCGCGCCTGCCGGCCGGCGACGAGCTGATCGCCGATATCGAACGCTTCCTCCGCGAGCGTGAGCCCGGCCGAGGAGGCGAGGGCGGTAATGGGGGCAATCGCCTCAACTGAGGCGGGCTATGGCTCGCGGTTCACCGCGCGGAGCACGATGAGGACGATCGCCGAGCCGAGGATCGCGATCAGCAGCGCACCCAGCCACCCTGACGCCGGCGGCTGGTTGAGCACCTGGGTCCAGATCCATCCGCCGAGGAGGCCGCCGAGGATGCCGATCAGGATCGTGCCGAGGCACCCATAACGCTCGCGGCCAGGCACGAAGAAACCGGCCATCGCGCCAGCCAAAAGGCCGACCAGGATCCAGCCGAAAATGCCCAGGTCAGGCATCCGTGTACCTCCTCGCGGCGCATCCTAGCCCGCCGCGGCGACCGGACGCGTGAAATCCACGATGACCGCGCCGTTCTCGACGCGCACCGGGAAGCGCTGCAGCGCAGGATCGCCGGGCGAAATCGGTTCACCGGAGAAGGTCCACGTCGAGCCACGGCAGTCACGCAGGCGATCCGCGGCGACCGTCACCAGGCAACCGTGAACGGCGGACCAGGCATTCACCACGCTGAACTGGCCGCCCAGGGTTCG
>JALYLE010000056.1 GCA_030774375.1 Chloroflexota bacterium
TCCCCGACGTGCCGGTGGCGCCGCTGTTGGTGGCGAGCGTGGTGGTGATGGTGCTGATGCCGCTGTGGTTCTTCCCGCGCTCGAAGATGATCTGGGCGGCGGTGGAATTCCTGGTGGCGCGCAGCGATCCCGACTACCGGGAACCCGTCGCCCGGGACCCGCGCGCGAAGGATCTGGAGTAGACGGCGGTCAGGCCGGCTGGAACAACTCAACCGGGTTACCGGAGGGATCGTCCAGCACGGCCTGCTTGCCGCCAGGCCCGGAGACGATCGCGCTGCGGAACGGGACGCCGGCCTCGCGCAGGCGCGCGACCTCGGCCTCGATGTCGCCGACCTCGATCACGAACCGGTTCCAGCCGCCGGGCGCCGGCTGCGCGCCGTCGGGCATGGGACGTGCGGCGGAGCTGCCGGGTCCGCTGAGCCACAGACGCAGATCGCCGCGGGCCAGCATCCGGAACGGGGCGCCGCCCCTCCGCTCCGCCTCCTCGAACCCGAGGTGCGAGAGGTAGAACGCGGCCGCGGCCTCCACGTCCTCCACGATGTAGCGCACGTCCACGGTCATCGCGACAGTGTAGAAGGTGAGGACCTATCAACGAGCGAGCGCTCGTGGATGCGTACGAACGAGCCCGATATACCCTCGTTGCGGTGCCTCGAGACTCGATCGAGAACCGAGCGGCGTTCGGGCGGGGTTTCATCACCCGCCGCTGACCAACGGGTAGCATCCGGCGATGGAGGTCGTTCGCTACGACGACCCGGCAGCCTTTCGCCGCGACGGCGCGCGGGTGCTGCTCGCCGACGCCGCGCGAAACAACCTGCCCCTGGCGATCCTGCAGGTCCTGTTGGATCAACCTGAGATGTACCCGGTCTTCCACCTGTGGATAGCCGTGCGTGACGGGCAGCCCGGAGGTCTGGCGCTGCAGACCGAACCGTACAACGTGCTGCTGGCCGACCCGCTCGAGGACGACGCCGTCGACGCATTGGCCGAGGCGGCCGTCGTCGACAGCGGTCCGCTGCCGGGTATCACCGCGAACCTTCCGTGGGCCGATCGATTCGCCACGCGCGTCACCGCGATGACGGGTGGGAGTGTCGAGCGCATCCTCGATGAGGGCGTGTGGGAGCTGACGACCGTCGCGGAGGTGCCGGCGCCGGGCGGAGCGGCTCGCATCGCAACGCCCGGCGACCGCGATCTGCTGCGTCACTGGCTGCGGGCGTTCGCGGAAGAAGCTCTGCCGCCCGAGCGGCCGTGGGATGACGCTCACGCGGAACTCGACATCGACCTGCGGCTGGCCGGGCGGGGCGGCGGCTATTGGTTGTGGGACGATGGCGCGCCCGTCTCGTTGTCGGGCCATCGGCACGTCCCCGGCGTGGGCACACGGATCGGCCCGGTCTACACCCCTCCACAGCATCGGCGGCGCGGCTACGCCACTCGGTTGGTCGCGGAACTCTCGGCGACCCGGCTGGCGCTCGGGGACCCCGCGTGTTTCCTGTTCACCGACATGGCGAACCCCACGTCGAACGCCATCTACGCCCGGATCGGCTACGAGAAGGTCTGCGAGGCCGTGGAGTACGCGTTCCATGGCGCACCCTGAGGAGCTGTCGGCTCTCGTTCGGCTCCCCTGTCCCCGAACTGGTCGTCCTCAAGCGATGAGACCGAGGACCTGCGCGATCGCCATTTGCCGCAGCGCCAGGATCTCCTTCTCCTGCTCCTCGGCCCTGGCTGCTAGCTCGTCCACATCGATGCCGTCGAATCCGCTCTCGAACTCCTGCACCCGCCCGATCGCCCCCCACAGGAGCCGCTTGCCCCACACACCGACGGCGAGCGCCTCGAGTTCCTCGAGCAGCGAGGGCTCGGGAGCCAAAGGCAGCGATCCGGCGAGCCGCACGAGCGAGCCGACGATGCCCATGGCGCGCCGCACGAGGTCCGGCGACGTGTCGAGCCCTCGCAGCGCGTCGGCGACGAGGGCACGTTCCTCGCGGATCTGGCGCGACATCCGTCCCACGGTGGCCGAGATCTCCGTGCCGGGATGCGCACGTTCCAGGCGCGAGGCGATCGTCAGCCCCACGTCGGCTCCGGCCAGGTGGTCCTCCAGGTACCTGCGCATCTGTGTGTGATCCATGGCCGCTCGTCTCCCTCTGCCTGGTCGTGCCGGTGGTCCCGGCGTTGGATGAGCGGCGATACCCGGCCCCGCGGACGGGCAACCGCGCAGACGTCGGCCCGGCTGGCGGCTGGGTCGCGAAGGCCGCACACTGTATCGATGGACGAGCGCCTGCCGGACGAGGCGACCACGTTGTTCCGCCAGCCGCCCGAGAGCTTCGTCGCCGCTAGGGACGAGCTGGTGGTCCGGCTGCGCGGCGAGGGACGCTCCGAGGAGGCGGCGGCGATCAAATCCCTGCGCCGCCCAACGGCCGTCGTGTGGGCCCTGAACCAGCTCTCGACCAGGGATCCGTCGGGCGTCCAGGGCCTACGCGCGGCCGGAGCGGAGCTCCGCGCGGCCCAGCAGGCGACCCTGTCCTCGTCCCGGGCCGGCGCCGACCGCCTGCGCTCCGCCACCGCCGCCCGTCGCGCCGCGGTTGTGCAGCTCGCGGGGGTTGCGGGCGACCTGCTGGAGGAGGCCGGACGCGGCGGGCGACCGGAGGAGGTCGACTCGGCCCTGGAGGCGGCCTCCGTCGACGAGGAGACCGGCGAGCGGCTCGCTACCGGCACGCTCGAGAGATCGCCCGAGCCCGTCTCAGGATTCGGCGACGTGTTCGGCCTCAGTGCGATCCCCGGTGGCGCGGAAGGGGAGGACGC
>JALYLE010000057.1 GCA_030774375.1 Chloroflexota bacterium
CCGAAGGCGTGGCGCAGATCGTGGAAGCGGTGCGTCTCATCGAGGTGAGCGGAGCGCCGGGCTCGAACCAGTGACCTTCGGTCCCCCGCACCGACGCTTCACTATTCAGCACGTTGGTCTCAACCGAGTAGCCGCGGCGGGTCCCCATGGCGTGCCGCGGGGTAGGGCCGGGGTAGGCGCCGTCGCCCAAGAGCGCTTAGGAGCGGTCGCTAGCGGCCTCCACTAAGAAGCTGTTTCGCAATGAAGGGTTATGTCTCCTGATCTGGAATCTGTCGGCGGGGTCGTCGACAGTTGGAGGTCATGGGGGTGCCGTCCAGGTTTGAGATTGATGACGCGCTGTGGGCTGAGGTGCAGCCGTTGATCCCGGTCCGCCAGCGCCGCTTTCGCCACCCAGGGCGCAAGGCGCTGGAGGACCGCCAGGTCCTCAACGGGATCCTTCATGTGCTGCACACCGGGATCGCGTGGCGCGATCTGCCCCAGGAATACGGCTACGGGTCGGGGGTCACCGCTTGGCGGCGCCTGCGTGACTGGCAGCAGGCGGGCGTGTGGGACGCGCTGCATCAGCAGATGCTGGTCAAGCTCAACGCCGCGGGCGCGATCGATTGGTCGCGCGCCTCGGTCGACGGCAGCCATGTTCGCGCTCTTTTGGGGGGCTCCTGACGGGGCCGTCCCCGGTCGATCGTTCCCGCACCGGCTCAAAGCACCACCTTCTCGTCGACGCGACCGGCATCCCGTTGGCCGTCACGCTGACGGGCGGCAATCGCAACGACGTCACCCAGCTGATCCCGCTGCTGGATCTGCTGCACACCCGCCCGGTCGCCGGCAAGATCGGCCGGCCCCGCCAAAAGCCCGACCTCGTCCTCGCTGATCGCGGCTATGACCACGACAGGTACCGCCGCCTGCTCTGGGCTCGGGGCATCAAGCCCGTCATCGCGAGGCGCGGCGTGCGGCACGGCTCACACCTCGGCGTCTGCCGCTGGGTCGTCGAGCGCGGCTTCGCGCACCTGCACAACTTCCGCCGCCTGCGCATCCGCTACGAACGCGACCCCGCCATCCACGAGGCGTTCCTCACGCTCGCCTGCTCCATCCTCTGCTGGCGACGCCTCAAATCATTGTGAAACAGCTTCTTAGACGACGACGCGCTGGCTGGATCCTTCGATGCGGCCCGCCTGCGGGTCGCACGTGCTGCGTACCTGATCTTCACGAACTGAGAGCGTCGCCGTCATCAGCGCACACGAACTCGAGAAGGCGACGGCGCCGGCACGGTGGCTGTTGGGGATGGGCGTTGACGGCATCGCGTTGACCCACACCAACGCCCTGGCGCGGACGGTCGTGCGGGAAGCGGCGGAGCGCTGGCCGCACTGGTGGAGTGCTGAGCTGTTCGGTCCGCCGCATCGCGAGGCTGACCTCGCCGTGCTCGGGGCGCTGCACGACGGCCTGCGGCGCTTGAGGCTGGTCCGCCGACGAGCTCGCACGCTGTACACAACGGGGCGCGGGAAGGAGCTGCTGGACGACCCGGCCGCGCTGCTCAACGTGCTCATCGCCGACCTCGGCGCCGGTGATCCGTTCACAGAGACGGTGGCCGCGGCAGCGATCGACACGCTGGCCGCGGGCGCTCAGTGCGACCACGACGGTCTGGTCGCCACGGCGCTTTCGCGGGCGCGTCGTGGCGGCTGGCGCGATCCCGACGGATTGGCGCCGACCGACCGAACCGTCTCGTGGGTCGTCAGCGCGGTGCTGTGCCGCGGCGAGGCCTACGGAGTCATCGCCCGGCGACCCGATCCGACCCAGTCCAGGTTCGGGCGCGGGTCGATCGCGCTGAGCGACGCAGGAAGGCTCGCGCTCGGCCTCGATCAGGCAGGATCCGCGGGCATGGCGGTGCTCGTCTTCGACGCCGAGCTGCTCAACACGCGTGGCGTCCGCGCGCGACTCGCCGTACGCGCCGATCAGCACCTCACCGCGCTGCACGACGCGATCCAGGAGGCCTTCGGCTGGTACGACGACCACCTGTACTCCTTCTGGCTGGACGGAACCTTCTGGGG
>JALYLE010000058.1 GCA_030774375.1 Chloroflexota bacterium
AGTTGTAGCCGCGGGCGATCACCGCGCACTCGGGTAGCCCTCGCCGGTCTGCAGCCAGCGACGCGACGGCGCGCTCGCTTTCGAGCGCGCCGGCGAGGGAGGAGGGAATTCTCATCAGAGCCTCGTCCACCTCAGCACCACGCAGCGCCTCGGAGAGCAGTGCAATGACGACAAGCTCTGCAACGTACGTCTTGCTCGCCGCCACCGCCAGCTCCAGCCCCGCATTCAGGTTCACCACGACGTCAGCGACCCCGGCCAAGGGCGAATCCGGCGCATTCGTCACCGCCAGTGTCAGCGCGTCCTGCCGCCGCGCATCGGCCAGCACCTCCACCACATCCGGCGACCGCCCCGACTGGCTGACCCCCACCACGAGCGAATGCTTCACGTTGGGGCTCGCCCCATACAGGGACTGAACCGATGGCGTGGCCAGGCCAACGGGCAGCTCGTTTCGAATGCCGAGCACGTACTGCGCATAGGTGGCCGCATGGTCCGAGGTACCGCGGGCGGCGATGAATACCGCTTCGATGCCGCGTCTTCGCACATGGGCGGCGAGATCGCGCAGCGCGGGCTGGGCGCTGACCAAAAGGCGGTCGACGACCGCGGGACTCTCTCCGATCTCGGATCGCAGGGTCACGGCGCGGTCTCCACCGATGCCGAATTCAGCGTCACGGGCAGCTGGCCGCGGAACGGGATTCGCCCGGTCAATGGAGCTGCCCGTCTCCGTCGGGCCTCAGTGCGCGTGGACTGCAAGCGCGCCTTACTTGATCTCCACCGTGGCGCCGGCCTCGGCGAGCTTCTCCTTGACGGCCTCCGCCTCCTCGCGGGCGACGCCCTCCTTGACGGGCTTGGGAGCCGCGTCGACCAGGTCCTTGGCCTCGCGGAGGCCCAGCCCGGTCAGCTCGCGCACAGCCTTGATCACGAGGATCTTGTTGGCGCCCACTTCGGTGAGGACCGCGTCGAACTCGGTCTGCTCCTCCGCGGGAGCCGCGGCGGCGGCGCCATCGCCAGCAGCAGGCGCTGCGGCAACCGCCATCGGTGCGGCGGCGGTCACGCCATAGCGCTCCTCGAAGGCCTTCACGAGCTCCGAGAGATCCAGGACGGTCATGGTGTCGATCGCCTCGAGGATCTCGTCCTTGGTCAGTGTCTTTGCCATCTGTGTTCGTCTCCTTCATACGTCAGGTGGCGCTGCCACCCGTCAATGCGCTTCTTCTCAGTCAGGCGGCGCTGCCGCCTTCATTGGCTCGCTTCTTCTCAACCACGGCGTTCAGCACGCCGACCAGGTTTCGCAGGTTTGCCGCGAGGACGCCCGCCATCCCTGAAAGCGGGGCCGCCATTCCGCCGGCCAGTCGCGCCAGGAGCACCTCGCGGCTCGGGAGTGACGCCATCCGCTCCAGCGATCTGCCGTCGATCGCGCGCGTCCCCAGGAGGCCGCCACGGATGGTGACGACGCGGCTGTAGGGCCGGAACGCGTCCTGCAGCGCCTTGGCGAGCGCCACCTCCTCGCCGGTGGTTGATGCCAGCGCCGTCGGGCCCTCGAGCATCGGCTTGAGCTCGGGGCGGCCCGCCTCGTCGGCGGCGATCTTCAGGAGTCGGTTCTTGGCGACGTGCAGCTGCACGCCGTTCGCGCGGAGTGACCGTCGCACGGTCTGCATCTCCGCGACCTTGAGGCCTCGGTAATCGGCCACGGCCATCGCCGAGCTCCCGCGGAGCAGCTCCACGAGTTTTGCGACGGCCTGGCGCTTCGCATCGGTTGGCATGAATGGTTCCTCGTTCACCTCCGGAACAACAAAACGGTCCTCGCGCACGCACACACGAGGACCGGGTTCGGTCGGTTCGTGCCTCGGCGTGCCCCGGCTCGATGCCGGTGATTAGCCCGGGCGCATTCCCGGGTCACATCGCTGTCTCTGGCTCTTCAGTTGACTGATTGACCGATGGGCCTGCTGCCCTCTCCAGCTAGGCCGACGCTGCTGCGAGCGCCGATGGGATGTCCACTCGCACGCCGGGCCCCATGCTAGGTGCCAGGGTGAGGCTCCGCATGTAGGTGCCCTTGGCACCCGATGGCTTCGCCCGCTGCACCGCATCGACGAGGGTCGCAACGTTCGCCGTCAGCTGAGCCGGCGTGAAGCTTACCTTACCGACCGCAACGTGCACGATCCCGGCCCGATCCACCTTGAACTCGACCCGCCCGGACTTGATCTCGCTCACCGCTCGCTCGATGTCGAACGTTACCGTGCCCGACTTGGGGTTCGGCATCAGGCCCCGCGGCCCAAGCTTCTTCCCCAGCCGCCCCACCGTTCCCATCATGTCCGGCGTAGCGATCGCCACGTCGAAGTCGAACCAGCCGTCATCGATCCGCTTCACGATGTCCTCGCCGCCGACCTCGTCGGCGCCCGAGCGGAGCGCCTCCTGGGCCTTCTCGCCCTGGGCAAAGACGATCACCCGCGTGACCCGCCCCGTGCCGTGCGGAAGGACCACCGTCCCACGCACCAGCTGGTCGGCGTGGCGAGGGTCGATCCCCAACCTCAGGTGAGCCTCGACGGTCGCATCGAACTTCGTGATCGAGACCTTGGGCAGCAGCTCCGACGCCTCGTCGATCGGGTAACGGCGCTCCGGCTCGACGAGCTTGGCGGCCTCGCGGTACTTCTTGCCGTGGCGTGCCATCAGCCGACCACCTCGATGCCCATGCTCCGGGCCGTTCCCTCGATGATCCGCATCGCCTGCTCGATCTCGGTGGCGTTCAGGTCGGCCATCTTCGTTTCGGCGATTTCGCGGACCTGTGAGCGGCTGACGCGTCCAACCTTCTCGCGGTTCGGCTCGGCCGAGCCTTTCTCGACCCCCGCGGCGCGACGCAGCAGGGCTGCGGCCAACGGCGCCTTGGTGATGAAGGTGAACGATCGATCCTCGAAAACGGTGATCTCGGCAGCGACCTCCAGGCCTCGCTGGCTGGATGTGCGCTCGTTGAACGCCTTGAGGAACTCCAGGATGTTGATCCCGTGCTGGCCCAGTGCCGGCCCGACCGGCGCCGCGGCGGTCGCCTGGCCCGCCGGGGCCTGGACCTTCACGATCGCACGTACTTTCTTTGCCATCTGATCCTCCGAGGTCCAAACGGGGCGGTTCGCGCCCCTCCCTCTCTGATTTCAGGCGACCGCCAGAGCGGCCGCCATCGGTCTATCTACAGCTTGTCGATCTGCAGGAAGTCGAGCTCGACAGGCGTCTCGCGGCCGAAGATGCTGACGAGCACCTTGACCTTGTTCCGTTCCGGGTTCACCTCGTCGACGGTACCGATGAACTCGGCGAACGGCCCGTCCTTGACCCGGACGCTCTGTCCCTTGCTGAACTGGAGCTTGAACTTGGGTGCCTCGACCCCCATCTGCTTGAGGATCTTCTTGACCTCGTTCTCCTGGAGTGGGGTCGGCCGATTGCCTGAGCCCACAAAGCTCGTGACGCCTGGGGTATTGCGGACCACATACCAGCTCTCGTCGGTCATGGACATCTCGACCAGCACGTAGCCGGGGAAGACCTTCTTGTTGACGGTCTGACGCTGACCGTTCTTGATCTCGATCTCCTCTTCCATCGGGACGAGGACCTGGAAGATCTGATCCTCCACGCCCATCGACTCGATGCGGTGCTCGAGGTTGGCCTTCACCTTGTTCTCGTAGCCGGAGTACGTGTGGATCACGTACCACAGCTTGGCGTTTCCCTCGGCCGTCGCGACGGCACCCGGAAGTGGCGCCTCGCGGGAGAGGCGGGCGGCCTGGCGTGCCTCGTTGCCCGGCTCGGCGGACGAGGCGGCCGCCGTGACTTGCGTCTCGGCGGGTGCCTCGGTCGGAGCTGCGGTCGAAGCCTTGGCCGAAGCCTCCGCCTGGGTCAGGCTGGCGGCGGCATCGGCTTCACCGTCGCTCAGCGCGGGCTGGGATTGCGCCGCGACGTCGGCGGCACGCTCCTCGAGCTGCTGCTGTTTCTTGCTCATTGCTTGAATACCTGCTGGAGTCCAAAGTGCAAGGCAGTGTCGAGGACGGCGATGTAGGCGCCGACGGCCACGCTGACCGCGATCACGATCAGCGTCAGGTTGACGACCGTCTGACGGTCGGGCCACGCGACCTTGCGCAGCTCGGACCAACTCTCCTCGACGTACTGGCGAATGCCTCGGAACACGTTCTCTCGATTTCCTACTTGTTACTTCGCGGCTACTTCGTTACCTCGGGACCTCGCGCGCGCCTGGACCGCGCCGATGGTGCTGGCAGGGGCGACAGGACTCGAACCTGCAACCGCTGGTTTTGGAGACCAGTGCTCTACCAGTTGAGCTACACCCCTACCGATACCGCGCTCTTCTTCTGCTACGCGCCGGTGTTTCGTCGCGGCTGATCTCCGCCGACCCTACTTGGTTTCCCGATGCAACGTGTGCTGCCGGCAGCGCGGGCAGTACTTGTTGAGCTCCAGCCGGCCCGGATCATTTCGCTTGTTCTTGCGCGTGCTGTACGTGCGTTCCTTGCAGGTGGTGCACGCCAGTGCGATCACGGGTCGGTTCTCGGCCTTGGCCACGTCAGGTCGTCCTCGTCATTTCCAAACCCCAAAGGACACGGGACTCTAAGGCCGGTGACCGGGGGAAAGCGTGGTGATTCTAGGTGTGGGGCCCCTCACTGTCAACGCGACTGGGCGCCACGTCGCCCGCCCAGGTCGCGCGGTCGCCTTGCGATCTCGCCATGTTGCAACACCATTGCCGTTAGACGAACTGACAGACCGATACGGCCGCTTCGCGGACCGTTGGTGAGCGTGGGCGGTCCGCCGACGAGAGCCCGAACCGCCCGTGCACTCGCCCAGCGGCAACAGGATTGCAATTTGGCGACGATTCCGGCCTTTCGGGGAGATAGCGCGAATAGGGTTCGAATTTGGCGCTCGCCCTGCGCCCAGCCCTACTCAGCGCCCTGCGGCGCCCCCGCCCCCAGCCGCCTCACCGTGCGCCTCCTCGCGCCGAGCGAGCACCACGCGGGTGAACGGCAGCCGCACGTCGCTGAATACGTCGATGCTCACCAGGAACCCCACGAAGCTGAAGAGCACGCCCAGGAACTCGCACACGAAGAAGCCGCTGGTGTTGCCGAACCGATTGGCCCCGCTGGTGAACGCGGGAATCGTGGCGCCGAGAGTGTCAACGAAGCCCTGAGCGACGGAAACGGCGGGCATCGCGCGACAAACAGGCATGATCCAATCGATGATGTCGCCGCTACAGGAGGCGGCAGTGTCGCCGGACGTGCGGAGCGGCAACGATCAGGCGGTCATATCCATCTTCGCGACCGAGGCTGCCTTCCGCGCCTGGTACGACATCGCGATGCCACGGGTCTACGCCTACCTGTTCGCGCGGGTCGACGCCGATGCCGCGCTCGCCGAGGAGCTGACCCAGCAAACTTTTACGGAGGCCATCGCCAGCAAGGCGAGCTTCGCCGGTAGATCCGAGCCCACCACGTGGGTCATCGCCATCGCGCGGCATCGCCTCGCGGACCACTTTCGCCGGCACTATCGAGACCAGCGTCGGCATGCCGCGCTGATCGAGCGGGCCAGTGTCGGTGGCCGGGATCCCTGGCAACGTGCCGATGCCTTCGCCGATGTCCGCCGTGCTCTCTCCGGCTTGCCGGGCGAGCAGCGCGCTGCGTTCGTGCTGCGAGTCATCGACGGCCTGAGCGTCCGTGAGGTCGCAGCCACGATCGGCCGCTCGGAGGACGCAACGGAATCGCTGCTGCGCAGGGCGCGCGTCTCATTCGATCACCTCCTGGAGCACCCAAACAATGCCTGACGATCGCCTTAAGCAGTACATCCGCGACCTCGAGCACAGTGCGCAGCCCGCCCCTGACTTCGAGGAGCGGCTGTTCGCGGAGCTGGGCGGAACGCCGCGTCGCCGTCCAATGCGCTGGCCGGTGCTTCTCGCAGCCGCCGCGATCGGTTTGATCACGGTCGCTGGTGGAGCGGTCGCCGGCGGATGGGTTGGCAGACTCGCAGATCACCGATCCCCGGGGCCTAGCTCCAGCGCTGTCGCGGTCGTGATCGAGTCGCCTAGCGAGAGCGCCTTGGAGACGGTGTCATCATCGGCCTCGCCGACTCCGACCCTCGCGCCATCGCCAACGCCAACGCCGTCGGCGACCCCAACCGCACAACCTTCCGCGGCTCCCCCACCCGCCTATCGCGCCTGGACGCAGCTGGCCACGACGCCGACCGTCCCGACGGGCATCGCCGACTTCATCGTCGGAAGGGACGGCCGGCTCTATGCCATTCCGTGGGGCGACGATGCACAGCAGGTGCTGGTCTATGATCCCGGCGCGAACACCTGGCAGCTGCGCGAGCCAGCCGCGAGACGGCCCTATGACGTGGGCACCGGTGAGTCGTTCATCGCCGCGTCGGATGGCCTGCTCTACTCCTTCGCTGGCGGCGCGGAAGGAACGGATGTCTATACCTACGACCCCAGCACCAACCGCTGGAGCACAGGCCCAGTCGCTCGTCTGCTCGTTGTCTACCGCGACGCCGTCGCCGGCAAGGACGGGAAGATCTACCTGATGGAGGTGTGCTGCACCTCAGGCGCGCACCTCGTGACCTTCGACTTGACCACACACCTGACGACCGAGGTCGGGCGACGCAATTGGACGGTCCTCAGCCTCGTTCGTGACGAGGCAGGGCTGCTGCGCATGACCGGAAACAACGGTGTTGGAACCTACGACCCAGTCTCAAATGCATGGACTTGGCAGGACGTGAGTCCCACGGCTCCGCTGGGCGGATATCTCACCGCGGGTGGTGCCGAGGGCGTCTATGACGCCTCGAACGATTTGGTGCATTGGACGGGCGGCAGCAGCTGGCTTAGCGTCCAGCCTCCTCCGAACAATCAGCACATCCAAGCGATCGTGTGGTACAGCGGCAACCTCTACGCGCTGACCGTGGATCGCTCACTCACGGGAAACCAGGACGGCACGCTCCAGCTCTGGGCCTTCTCGCCGAGCTCGTAATCCGCCGAGGCTCTGCCTTCAGCCATCGGCTCAAGCGCAGCGGGCGGCCCTACTCGCCGCCCGCGCCCGGCGCCGTCGCCTTGCGATCTCGCCGTTTAGCAACACCATTGCCGTTAGACGAACTGACAGACCGATGCGGCCGCTTCGCGGACCGTTGGTGAGCGTGGACGGTCCGTCGCCGCGGGCCCAAAACGCCCGCGCAGTCGCCTAGCGGTAATAGGATTGCAG
>JALYLE010000059.1 GCA_030774375.1 Chloroflexota bacterium
CAGGGCCAGTTCCGGGGCTTCTACGACAACACCTACTACGACGAGCTGTCCGGCGGGAACCTGGTGGCGACGATCGCCTGGTCGGGCGACGTCTCGCAGATGCAGCTCTACGACAATCCGGACGTCAAATTCGTCATCCCCGAGGCGGGCGCGATGCGCTGGTCGGACAACATGGCCCTCCCGAAACGCTGCAAGCACCCCATCGATGCCCACGAGCTGATGGACTTTTGGTACGACCCGGTCAACGCCACGACGCTGTCGGAGTACATCGGCTATTTCTCGCCCGTCAAGGGTGTCCCGGATCGAATCAAGGCCGATGCCATCGAAGCGCAATCGGGGGGCGACAAGGAGACCGCCGACCAGCTGCGCTTCATTGCCGGGACGATCGAGCCCACCGCGGAGGAGCTCAAGAAGGTCTTCTACTACAAGGTCCTTGGGGAGGATGAGGAGCGCAAGTGGAACGAACAGTTCCAGGATGTGGTGACCGGCTGATCAGCGACTGACGGCTCTCGGCATCGGCGAGGAGGGGCGATGATCCGTCGCTATCGCTGGCTCGTCCCGTACCTGTTCCTGACCCCGGGGGGCCTGTGGCTGTTCGCTTTCTTCGTCGTGCCCATGCTAGTCATGGCGTCGGTCAGCCTGCAGGAGGGTTCCCTCTCACGAGGCTATGTGCTGACCTTCAACTTCGGCATCTACGCCGAGACGATCACCCACTGGACCCGTCAGCTGGTCCGATCGTTCGAGTACGGCGTGATCGTGACCCTGCTGACGTTGGCGATTGGCTACCCGATGGCCTACACGATCGCCTTCCGCGGCGGTCGATTGAAGAACCTCCTCCTCCTCCTCGTGATCCTGCCGTTCTTCACGAGCTTCGTGATCCGGACCCTCTCCTGGAAGCTGATCCTCGCCGACAACGGGTTCCTCCTCGGGACGCTCAAGAGTTGGGGTCTCCTGGACGACAGCTTCCGGCTGATCGCGACTCCGATCGCGGTGATCAGCGGCCTCACGTACAACTTCCTTCCCTTCATGGTGCTGCCGCTCTACGTGGCACTGGAGAAGGTCGACCCGAGGCTGGTCGAGGCGGCGAGCGACCTGTATGCCAGCCGATTCCAGGCTTTCCTTCGGGTCACCCTGCCACTCTCGATGCCGGGCGTCTTTGCCGGATCGCTCCTGACCTTCATTCCTGCGGTTGGGGACTTCGTGAATGCCGCGCTCCTCGGCGGCACTGACACGACGATGATCGGCAACGTCATCCAGCGGCTCTTCTTGAGCAACAACGACTACCCGCAGGCTGCGGCCCTGAGCTTCGTCCTGATGGCCGCCATTCTCGCCATGGTCTTCATCTACGCGCGAGTCATTGGATCAGAGGAGCTGACGAGCGGATGACGGCACCCGCGCTTTCACTGGAACGCGAACGAGCTGCTCGCAGCGAGCCGGCACCCTTGCATCGGTCCCCGCTCGGCCGGCGAATTTCGAGTCTCATCCTGCCGAGCTACACCGCACTCGCCGTCGCGTATCTGTTCCTGCCGATTGCGGTGATGATCGCGTTCAGCTTCAACGATCCGCGCGGGCGCCAGAACATCACCTGGCAGGGATTCACGATCCAGAATTACTTCGACGTCTGGAGCCGGCCGAACATCACTGGGCCGATGACTACCAGCATCGCGGTCGCGGTCGTCTCAACGATCATCGCCACGGCCCTTGGCACGCTCATCGGCCTCGCGCTGACCCGCTATCGATTCCGCGGCCGCGGTCTCACCAACGTCCTGATCTTTCTGCCCATGGCGAGCCCGGAGATCATCCTGGGGGCGTCGCTCCTCTCCCTCTTTGTGACGGTCGGCCTGGAGCGAGGTTTCCTCACGATCCTGATAGCGCACGTCATGTTCAACATCAGCTACGTGGTCGTTACGATCCGCGCCCGGCTCCAGGGATTCGATCGCGGCCTCGAGGAAGCGGCAATGGATCTGGGGGCAGACGAGTGGACGACCTTCCGCAAGGTCACCTTCCCGCTCATCTTCCCGGGGATCCTGGCCGCGGCGCTGCTCGCCTTCGCCCTCTCCATCGATGATTACGTCATCACTTCCTTCGTTTATGGATCGACGGTCACCTTCCCGCTCTGGGTCTTTGGCGCGAGCCGCATTGGCGTTCCGCCCGAGGTGAACGTCCTGGGCACGCTCATCTTCGTGATCGCACTCATGTTCATCGTGATCCAGTTCGCCTGGCAGCGCCGCAGCGCGCGGAAGATGCTGATTCCCGTTCGGAGCGAAGCATGACCAGGCCCAGCTCAGTCCTGAAGGTGCAGGCACCGCGTCAGCACCCGCACGCACCCGCCACAGAGGCGCCGCGCGCCGCGCGCGTCGAACGCGATCGACCGCGGCACCGGATCGGCGAGGCAGCGGGTCGGATTGGGGTGTCCCCCTCCGCGCTGCGCCTCTGGGAGCGCCAGGGGCTGGTTCACCCGATGCGCAGCGTGAGCCGCTATCGGCTCTACAGCGACGCTGATATCGCACAGCTGCGCGAGGTGCAGCGCATGCGCCAGGAGCGCGTCAACGCACCCGGGATCCGGCGCCTCCTCGCGCGGCCTGCGCCGCCGCGAGGGTCGGAGCTCCGCATCGACGGGGCGCGCCTGCGGGCCCTGCGGACGGAGCACGGGTTCTCGCTGCGGGAGGCGGCGGAACGGGCCCAGCTCTCGATCAGCTTCATCAGCGCGGTTGAGCGCAATGCCAGCGGCTCCAGCGTAGCCACCCTCCAGCGACTGACGAGCGCCTACGGCACGACGCTCCTTGAGCTCTTCGGCGCGGCGGGGCCCGTGGGACGCGTTGTCCGGCCGGCGCAGCGCCCCGTGCTGCAGCTGGGGGCCCCCGGCGTGCGCATCGAGCAGCTCGCGGCCGGATCGACGCAGCTCGAACCACAGCTCTTCATCCTGGCGCCCGGGGCGACCTCGGACGGCGCCTACGCTCACGAGGGCGAGGAGTTTCTCTTCGTTCTGGATGGGAAGGTGACCGTCTGGGTCGGCGACGACGAGCGGTATCGACTGCGCCAAGGCGACGCGCTCAGCTTCCCATCCACTCTCCCCCATCGGTGGCGCAACGACGCCAGCCGAGAGACGCAGCTGCTGTGGATCAACACGCCACCGACCTTCTGACCGATCAGCCATTCGGCTCATCAGACGCCGCCGATGATGCTGAGCGCGAGCGTTGGCTCGCTCTGCGCGAGGGCGTGCCATCGGTCTGGACCCGATACACCGACCTGGTGGTCACGCGCGGCTCTGGATCGTGGATCGAGACGATAGACGGCGAGCGTTACCTGGACTTCACCTCGGGTATCGGTGTGACAAGCACCGGTCATGCGCATCCGCGAGTTGCGGCCGCGATCGCGGACCAGGCGCAGCGGATCATTCACGCCCAGCAGAACATCCTCTATCACCAGCCGGGCCTGCTGCTCCACGAGCGCCTGCCGCGCCGCTTCCCTGGACTGGCGCCTGGCGAGCGGGCGCGCCTCTTCCTCTCGAACTCGGGGGCGGAGGCCATCGAGGCCGCCATCAAGCTCGCCAAACAGGCGACAGGACGCCCCGCGATCATCGCCTTCCGGGGAGGCTTCCACGGGCGCACGCACGGCACCATGGCGCTCACCAGCTCCGGAGTCCGGATGCGCGGCCACTTCGAGCCGCTATTGGGATCTGTCTACCACGTGCCGTACCCATATCCGCTGCGCAATCCGACCGGGCCGAGCGACGACGCGACGGTCGCCTTCACGATGGCGGCCCTCGACGAGCTGTTTGCCACCATGGTCTACGCCGATGACGTGGCGGCGTTCGTGGTGGAGCCGGTCCTCGGGGAGGGCGGCTACGTGGTACCGCCGGACAGCTTCCTTCCGGCGCTGCGGGCGCTGGCCGACCGCCACGGGATCCTGCTCGTGGCCGACGAGGTGCAGTCCGGCTACGGTCGCACCGGCCGCTTCTTCGCGAGTGAATGGACGGGCACGGTCCCTGACGTGGTGGTCATGGCCAAGGGCATCGCCTCGGGGCTGCCGCTCTCCGGGATCCTGGCGCGCGGCGACCTGCTGGAGCGTTTCGAGCCCGGCGCGCACGGCGGTACCTATGGAGGCAACGCGGTCGCCTGCGCCGCGGCCGTCGCCACGCTGGACGTGATCGACGACGAGCGCCTGGTTGAAAACGCTGAGCAACAGGGCAGGCGGCTGCTCGCCGGCCTCCACGACATCGCGGGCGGGCGGGCGCACGTCGCCGAAGTACGCGGGCGTGGCCTGATGGCTGCGCTCGAGTTCGCGGATCCAGGAACGCTGGTCCCGCGCCCGGACCTCGCCAAGGCCGTCCTGCACGAGGCGTTTGACCGCAAGCTGCTGCTCCTCACCTGCGGCACGCGCGGTCAGGCGGTACGCGTCATCCCCCCGCTGGTGACCACCGAAGAGGAGATCGACAGTGCCGTTCGCATCCTGGGCGAGGCCCTCGAGGCGGTGGAGCGCTCGGCATAGCGGACGCGCGGCGTAGCGCACGCACGGCATAGCGGGCGCGCGGCGGCTACAAACCGGCGAACGCGGCCAATACGGATGCAGGCACCGGGACGAGGGGCGGCCGCGGGGTGATCTGCGCCCGCGGCTCGTCGAGGGCAAGGTCGAGGCGGGCCGCGATCCGGGCTCGGCAGCGACGCCCCTGGCACTCCCCGAAGATCGCTCCGGTGCGGCGCTTCACCGCGTCGACCGTGCGCCAGCCCTCCTCCGCGGCGCGATAGACCGCCTCCAGGGAGCGCTCGCGGCAGATGCAGGCGAGCTGCCTGGGCACGGGCTCGACGGCCCGCGGCGCGCCGCTCACCGTGACCGTTGGCTCCGACTCGCCCTCCCCCAGACCGATGAGCGCCAGCAGGGCCGGGTCCGGCCGGACTATCTCCAGGCGTTGCGCGCTGACCAGCCAGGGGGTTGCATCGGCTCCCTCGATGCGGGCCGCCCAGGCCTCCCAGCCGGAGTCGCGGCGCCCGAGCCAGAAGAGGGTGGCGCCATCGGCCTGGGGCAGATCGTCGTCCTCGATCACCAGCTCGTCGACCGACAGCCGGCGGAGGGGCGCTACCACCAACGGCACCCGTTGAGCCACGTCTCCGCCGCGCTCCGGCGGAGCGAGGCGATCCCAGGCCATTCGCGAGTTCATGCTTCTGCCTCTCGCGGTTCTTCCGGCGCCAGCCGGCGGTAGCGCGAACCGTAGTAGAGGAGCGGATCGGCGTCCTCCTCGTAGCCTGCGGAGACGATCTCGCCCACGAAGATCGTGTGGTCGCCGCCCGGGTGGCGCTCCACCAACCGGCAGTCGAAGAAGGCGATCGCCCCATCGAGGATAGGTGAGCCGGTCTCGGCCTCGTGCCAGGGCGCATCACAGAAGCGGCGCAGCTTGGCCGCGGTGATCGGCTGGGCGAAGCATTCCGCAACGTCACGCTGGTTTGCCGCCAGCACGCTGACCGCGAACGCGTGGCTCTCGATGATCGCGCGATGCGTTTCGCTCTTGTGCGTGACGCTGGCCAGCATCAGCGGGGGCTCGATGCTCACCGAGGCAATGGCATTCGCGGTCATTCCGGCCAACAGCGGCCCAGTCCGCGCAGCCACGACCGTCACCCCCGTCGCGAAGCGGCCCATCATGGCCCGGAGGTGAACGCGCTCCTCATCATTGATCTCGGTGGTGACCGCTCCCTGCCCGCGGTCGATGCGGGTCGACACAGCGTTACCTGTACCGCTCGAGCTTCTCCAGCACCGCGTTCGCCACGGCCCAGGCGCTCGCGTCGGGCCGCACGCCGGGATGGAGGTGGACGAGCGGGACGGCGTTCCACGTCGGGCCATCCTCGCGCGGGATGTGGATCGCCAGGTCGCCGCGGTCGAGGTACGCGATGATCGTCGCCCCGCGCTCTCCACCGCGAGCCAGGGCACCTTCCACCGTGCTCGCGAAGCCATCGGCCGATCCATATTCGAGCCGGACCCGGCTCGCGATCAGCCCGGTCTCCGGGGGCAGGAAGGATCGATGCGCCTCGTCGCTCATCGGGCCAGGCCGGTCACGTCGAAGAGCCATCCAAAGAAGGTCGCGCTGCCAAGCAGCAATAGGCCGATGACCACGAAGACGAGCAGATATCCAAGGGTGCTGGCCCAGATTGGGATGCGGCCGGACAACCTGCCGACCGAGCCCTGCGCAAGCCAGATGGCGAGCGCGTCTCCATCGACCCGAACCTCGACGTCCTCGTCGAGCGGGACAAGGATGAGGCGATCCCGGCTCCCCTGACCAGGCTCGGCGGTGAACAGGGCCCGTGGCGTGTCTCCCTCACGCACGAGCAGCGCGTGCGTGCCGGTGGCGTTCGTGAGCGGGATCGCCTCGAGGCGGCCGGAGCGGCCGATGGGGAGCGTGGGGAGCTCGGCGTCCACGGCCGGCAGCATAGCAGCAGGCCGATTGCGCCTACTCGCTGGCGTCGAGGCGCTCCAGGGTTGGTGCCAGGGCCCGGATGCTCTCGACGGTGATCGGTTCGAGAACGAGCTGCACGTGCGAGATCCCTTCTTCTGCGAACGCCCGGAGGGACGGCGCCAGGGTGCGGGGATCGCCCTCGATCGGATCTGGCTCGGGCTCCCTCCCGTACGCGGTGAGTCGTGGTTCGGCGTCCGGGAAGGCGACCAGCAACGCGACCGTACGCTCGATCTCCGCCGGCTCGCGACCGGCAGCGCGGCACGCCTGGTCGACGGCCGCCCGCATCGGTCTGTAGCCCTCCGGGGTATTCCCGAACCAGCTGTACCACGCGTTCCAGGACTGGGCGTGCGGCAGGGTGATGCTGAGCATGCGCTCGCCCATGGAGCCGACCATAAACGGCGGCCCGCCTTGACGTGACGGCCGCGGGTGCAGCTCGCAATCCGGAGCAGCGTGGTAGGTCCCGCGGAAGTCGACGCGCCCGTCGCGCAGGAGGCCGCGCAGGATGGTGAATCCCTCCTCGAAGCGCGAGACGCGGTGGTCGTAGGGAAGCCCAAAGGCCGTGAAGTCCGGCTCATTCCAGCCGGCACCCAGGCCCAGGATGAGGCGGCCGCCAGAGATTTCATCGATGGCGGCGACCATCTTGGCCAGGACCGCGGGGTTGTGGAATCCAAGGCAGGCGACCAGCGGACCGATCTCGACCCGCTCCGTGACGGCGGCGAGTGCAGCGAGCGTCGACCAGGCCTCCCAGGGACCGCGGTGATCCGTCTCGGAATACCGATAGAGCAGGTGGTCGCCGACCCACAGCGAGTCGAGGCCGATCTCCTCGGCGGCACGCGCCATCTCGCGCAGCTCGGACCACGGGACGACGCGCTCCACCTCGGGGAGCTGGATCCCCACCTTCAACGGTCGTGGCATCGGACGATAGTACGGTGTCTGTCAGGTCTGGAAGCGCCAGCGCGTCGCGCCGTACGGCTCGGCGGTCGCCACACCGAACGCGGTCGTTGGCGTGAATTCGTAGAGGTCCCACGGCGGTGGCCCGGCGCTCGGTGCGCTGTAGGGCGCGGTGAGCGCGCCGTCCTTGACGGTCGCCGGCCAGCCCTGCGCGTCGTAGAGCTCAGCGAGACGCTGGAGCGTTGGCTCGTCGGTCACCTTCGTGGCCGCGCCCTCGACGACGAGGTCGAGGTCGGGCAATTTGACAGAAATCACGCAGTCGGCCCGTTCGGCAAGGTTTCGGCTCTTGCGCGTCCCGGCCCCGCTGGTGATGTAGAACTTGCCGTCGACCCACAGGGCGCCGACACCCGCGACATGCGGCCGCCCATCGGGCCGGACCGTCGCAAGGAAATGAGTGACGTTTTGGCCGACGGCGGCCTCGAGCTGATGCTCCGCGCGTGACCACGGAATCGGCGGATGGCCATAGATGTCGAGGTTCGTCTGGTCCATGGTCTGGCTCGTTGTCTGGCTCCTTGGGTTCTGCGACGGGTGCCCATGAGACGTGATCGGGAGGTGAAACTCATCGGTACCGGCGTGGTCTGCTTGCACGCCGGAGCCCCGATCAAAGGTCGCGTCGCTCGAAGCTGACGACCGCAATCGCCAGCATTCCGGCTACCCAGATCAGGCTCCACGCGACGTAGACGAGCGGTGGTGGGGCGGACGCGTAGAACGGGAAGGCGGCGATCTGCGGCCCTGCGGCAGCGCCGGCCAGCACCATTGAACCGGGCTCGAGGCTGAAGATCGCGCCGCGCCAGAGGCCATCCGTCGGCAGCACGATGCGGGTAACGGTTCCGAGCTGTCCAACGAGCGGGTCGCCGAAGGCCGCGCCGATACCCCCTACGACTCCGCCCACCCATGCGATGCCGAACA
>JALYLE010000060.1 GCA_030774375.1 Chloroflexota bacterium
CATCAGCTCGCTCTAGCGGACCGGGTCGTAGCCGCCAGGATGGAGGGGATGGCAACGCGCGATGCGCCGAGCACCCATCCACGAGCCGCGAAGAAGCCCATAGCGCTCGATCGCTTCGTAGGTGTAGCGCGAGCAGGACGGCTCGTAGCGACAGGTGGGCGGCATCCAGGCCGTCAGCCCTTGATAGGCCCTGATCAACCCCAGACCAACCACCCTCATCGTGTAACCTCCGACCGCGCCAGCACCATGGCGAGCGCCTCGCGTAACTCCGCGTACGTCGCCTGAGCCGATTCTGGCCGCGCGATCACCAGCAGGTCCCATCCTGTTCGCAGTTCGCCGTAGCGTTCGCGGATCAGCTCGCGCAGCCGGCGACGTACCCGGTTTCGCTGAACCGCTCCTCCGAGCGTCCTGGGGGTGCTCAGCCCGACCCTCGTCATCGCCCCTTCGGTCCGCAGCGCCTTCAGGACCACGAAGCGTGATGTACGCGAGATCCCGCGTCTGCCGATGGCGTCGAAGTCCGCCTTGCGCCTCAGGATCGGGAAGCCAGGCACCAGACGCCCTCGGATTGGATCAGGCGCTGAGCTTTGTGCGCCCCTTCGCTCGGCGTCGGGCCAGCACGCGACGACCGCCCTTCGAAGCCATGCGAGCCATGAAGCCGTGTTCGCGCTTCCGGGCGCGCTTCTTGGGCTGGTAGGTCTGCTTGGCCATCGGTGTGTGCCAGTCCTCGTTCAGCGACAGCGTTACCGGCCACAAACACACGAACGGCTGGCCTGTCGCCAGCCTCCCACGCGGGTTTTGGTGCCCGGTTCGCTCTGGCGCGGATTGTAGTCGGGCGCCTCGCGGGGCGTCAAACTCGCAATGGAGCGTCCGAGGGCCACCCATCCTCTGTCGCTGGCGAGCTCTCACCCTACGCGATTCTCGAGTGCGTTGAGGGCAGCCTGGTGAGGGATCGGAGGCGCCGACGAGAACGCATTGCCCCTGCCGGAACGGGGCGCTACACTACCGCGATCCCTGCGGGCAGATGCCGATTTCGCCCGGCTCGACGCGCGCCGGAGGAGTACGATCCCGAACCCCGGCCCACCGCGAGTTTCGCGGATTGGAGACGTCGATTGATGGATGCGAAGCAGGTTTGGCGCGCGGTCTTGGGCGAGCTCCAGGTGAGCCTCTCGCCGGCGAATTTCGAGACGTGGCTCAAGGACACGTCGCTTGCCGAGATCGACGAGAACCGCTTTCGCATCGCCGCTCCGAATGGCTTCGCGCGTGACTGGCTCGACAACCGCTACCGCCCGCTGATATCGCAGGCGCTGGCCCGCGTGGTCGGCGGATCGGTGCAGGTCGAATTCGTGGTCGCCGATGCGCCCGGCCCGGTTCCGGTTCAAATGAGCGACGAGGCGCTGGCCCTGCCGCCCAGCTCGGCTGGTGGCAATACGGTCAACCTCAACGGCCGGTACACCTTCACGAACTTCATCGTCGGCTCGGCGAACCGCCTCGCCCATGCGGCCGCGCTCTCGGTTGCGGAGCGGCCGGGCCACGCCTACAACCCGCTCTTCCTGTACGGCGGAGTGGGGCTGGGCAAGACGCACCTGATGCACGCCATCGGCAACGCGGTCGCCGCCAAATTCCCCCGGAAGAGGATCCTCTACGCGACGAGTGAGAAGTTCACGAACGACTTCATCAACTCGATCCGCGAACAGAAGATGGAAGACTTCCGCAACCGATATCGGCGCATCGATGTCCTGCTCATCGACGACATCCAGTTCATCGCCGAGCGCGAGCGTACCCAGGAGGAGTTCTTCCACACCTTCAACGCGATCCATGAGGCGGGAAAGCAGATCGTCCTGTCCTCCGATCGACCCCCCAAGGCGATCACCACCCTCGAGGAGCGGCTGCGGTCCCGCTTCGAGTGGGGACTGATCGCCGACCTGACGCCACCGGACCTCGAGACGCGCATCGCGATCCTGCGCAGCAAGGCCGAGGACCAGCTGGGACTGATTCCCGGCGACGCGATCGAGTTCATCGCCCGCAAGGTGGTGAGCAACGTCCGTGAGCTGGAGGGCGCCCTCAACCGGGTCGTGGCCTACGCCTCGATGAGCGGCATGCCGATCAACATCGAGCTGGCATCTGCGGTCCTCTCCAACGTCATGTACAACCCGAAGAAGCGATCGATCACCCCGCAGCGCATCGTCCGCGCGGTGGCTGACTACTACGGTGTCAACCTCGACCAACTGCGCTCCTCGAAGCGCGACCGGGCCATCGTCGTCCCGCGCCAGATCGCGATGTTCCTGATCCGCGAGGAGACCGACATCAGCCTCCTGCGTATCGGAGCGGAGCTCGGCGGGCGCGACCACTCCACTGTGCTGCATGCCTGCGACAAGATCGCTCGCGAGCTGTCCGAGAACGACGAGATGCGGCGAGAGATCAACGCCGTCCGGGAGATGATCTACTCCGAGTGACGGCGGCTCGAATGAGAGGTTTTCGTGGATAACGTGGCCGATCCGGTGGATATCCGGATCGGGTTGTGGACAATCGGGAGCATCC
>JALYLE010000061.1 GCA_030774375.1 Chloroflexota bacterium
CGGCAAGAGCGGCTTCGGCGGCGGCCAGGCGCAGCTCGGCCGCGGCACGGCCCAGCGCCTCTTCAGGGCTGTCGAGGTACCGCTCGGCGCCGTCGGCGAGCCAGCTCACCGATCGCGTCGATGCCAGCACCGGGATTGGACTGCCCGCAGGCTCCCGGAAGCGATCGGCAGTTGGCCCGGCGATGATCACCCCAATGGCGTGCATCTCAGCAATGGCGAGCTCGGCGAGGAGGTCGTCGAGCGAGCGCTGCCCGATGATCGCCGCGTCGATCACGAGCAGGCTCCCATCCGCTGTCGCGGGAAGATGCGGCGCGGCCGATCGCGTACGATGAATCCCGCGCACCGCTCGGCGCAGGCCCGCGAGGTCACCCGAGACGAGCCGCGCCTCGGGGTCTACGGCCCGCCAGACGTCGACGACGCTGGTCATCGTCCGGCGAGCGCCGCCTAGCCGGCGGCCGCGGCGCCCAGGTCGTCGATGAGGTCGCCCGGGTCCTCCAGGCCAATCGAGACGCGGACCAGGCCGGGCGTCAGCCCCGCGTCGGCCAGTTCCGCCCCGCTCAGCTGGCGATGCGACGACGAGGCGGGATGCGAGCAGAGCGTCTCCGCGCTTCCCAGGCTGGTGGCGTGCACGGCGACCCGCAGTCGCGAGAGGAATCGCTCGCCGGCCGGCCGCCCACCGTCCAGGTCGATCGCGAGCATCCCACCCCCGAGTCCGTCACGCAGCTCGCGCCTTGCGACGTCGCACTGCGGGTGAGAGGCCAACCCGGGGTACAGCACCCTGCGGATCGCGGGGCTGCCCTCCAGGGCGAGGGCGACCGCCATGGCCGTCGAGGCATGGCGTTCCATGCGGATGGCGAGCGTCTTCAGGCCGCGGAGCGCGAGGAATGCCTCCAGCGGCTGCGCGTTGCCGCCGGCGTTGATCACCACCTGGCGCGCCGCGGCGACCCGCTCGGCCGAGCCGATGACGGCACCCGCGACGAGATCGGAGTGGCCTCCGACGTATTTCGTGAGTGAGTGCACGACGAGATCGGCGCCAATGGCCAGCGGGTTGGCCAGGTAGGGGGTCGCGAAGGTATTGTCGACGACCAGTGCGATGTCATGGTCATGGGCAAGGCCCGCCAGGGCGGCGAGATCGGGCACCTCGGTCGTGGGATTGGCGATCGTCTCGGCCCAGATCAGGCGCGTCCGATCCGAGATGGCCGAGCGCATCGCATCCAGATCGGTGAGGGCCACGAAGCGGGCCGTCACGCCAAAGTGGGCCAGCAGGCCGGTCAGGATTGCATAGGTGCCGCCATAGAGAGCCCGAGGCGCGAGCACCTCGTCCCCCGGCGACAGATTGGCAGCCAGGGCGGCGTGGATGGCCGCCATGCCCGAGGCGGTGACGATCGCCGCCTCGCCCCCCTCGAGCTCGGCGAGTGCGGTCTCGAGGGCCGCGTGGGTCGGGTTTGAGTACCGCGAGTAGGAGTGGCCGGGCCGTCGGAACTCGAGGAGCTCGGCCAGCTCCTCGGCACTGCCGACCTCAAAGGTCGCCGACTGGTAGATCGGCACGTTCAGCGGCGGCTGGGGCGCCTCGGGGATGCGGCTGGCGGCATGGATGGCTCGGGTCGAGAAACCTCGCATCGCCCGCGAGTCTAGCAGCCGCGGATCGCCATCCGGCTGTCAGGGAGTAGGTGTCGCCAAGGGAAGGGCAGCGACGCCGTCGCCCATCAAGCGCTGCCCCAGCTCGAGGATGGCCGCGAAGTCCGGGACGAGGATGTAGGCACCACCCGGTCCGGTCGCCGAGTGGACGAGCGGCGGCTGGATGACCGCTCGCTGCAGATTCGCCACGTTCGCGTCCTGCACGGCCTGGGCCAGGACTGAGATCTGGTCGGTGGGAACGTCGGTCGAGATGGTCGTCTTCACCGCGTCGAGCAATCCGGGCAATGCCGTGAGGAGGTTCCCCGCGGTGAGCTTGGCCCGGATGGCGGCCAGCAGCTGCTGCTGGCGAGCGGCGCGCGTGAAGTCGTTGTCGCCGATCCCCTTGCGCGAGCGGACGTAGGCGAGCGCCTGGTGGCCGTTCATCGTGTGTAGGCCGGGTCCGATGAAGTAGCCGACCTTGTTCGCGAACTCGTCGTTGTAGGTCGGGTCCGAGATGGCGCGGGTAACGTTGACTGTCACCCCGCCGATGGCATCGACGGCCTGCTTGAACCCGATGAGGTTGATCGCGGCAAAGTAGTGGATCTTGATCCCGAGCAGTCGGCCAACGGTCGCCTTCAAGGTGGGGACGCCACCCAGCGGGTAGGTCGCCTTGTCGATGGTGGCGCGGATCAGCAGCGAGTTCAGCTTCGCGTTGTACGCGCGCCCATCGGGCAGGATCGCTCCGTACAGGTCGCGCGGAATCGAGATCATCGCCGTCTGCCCCGTCTCGGGATTCAGGCTGACCACGAGCATCGTGTCGGTCAGGTGTTCTGTCCGTAACGGGGACCAGTCGATCCCCACCAGCAGGATGTTGATCCGCTCGCCGGCGGAGACGTCGGGTCGATCCGACGGGAGCGGAACCTCGACGCCCACGCCCCCGAAGGAGTTGTGGAGCTCGCTGTTGCCGCCCCCGCCGCCGAGAGCAACCGAATTGAGCGTGTCGATGGCTTTCCCGAGGTAGATGGCGGGGACGGCGTGCATCGCCAGCGTCACCAGGAGAACGCCGGCCGCGGCGTAGGTCGTCCACCGCCGCCAGTTGGGACGCTCCCGCCGCACGTAGGCCTGCACGATCGCGATCACGCGCCAGGCGAGGAACGCCACGTCCAGGACGATGAGGCCGATCAAGAATCGGGCGTCGAGGAGGCGCACCAGCACCGCATTCCGGGCGATGCTCACGACGAGGACGCCGAGGACGATCAGCAGGATCGCCGGGATGGCCAGCACCCAGGCGAGCCGCCGCTCGCCGTTGTAGGCCTGGCCCACACCCGGAAAGACGAATGAGAGGAGGGCTGCCAGTGCCGCCCGCGGGTTCGGGCGTGTCCGAGTTAGGCTTTCCTGCACGGCAGCTCCGCTACACATTGAGGGCGTCCGCCGGGCGGAGGCGTCACGCCGCTGACCGGCGGGAGTATACCGAAAGGGCTATCGACCGCTTGATCCGCGCCCCTACCATGCGCGGGTGCATCGGTGGCGCCAGCTCCCCCTCGCGGTCCGAATCGGTATCGCAGTCGCGATGGTCGTGGCGGTCGGAGTCGGCGGCATCGTTGGCCTGACCGCATCACGACCCGCCCCCTCGCCCTCTGCCTCCCAGACCGCCAGCCCGTCACCGACCCCCAGCGAGTCGGCGACGGCGAGCTCGTCCCCGTCCCCCAGCGCGATCGCGGCGCGCTGTCCGCTGAATGGCATACCGATAAAGGCGCCGATCCCAGCGGATCGCGTGGCGCTCCTGGTTCAGGTCGAGAATCATCCGCTTGGACGGCCGGCGCGGAACCTGGGGCGAGCCGACATCGTGATCGAGTCGACCGTGGAGGGTGACGTCACGCGCTTCACCGCCTTCTTCTACTGCCAGCCGACGATCGGACTCACCGGGCCAATCCGAAGTGCGCGCTACTACAACATCGACCTGTGGCAGCAGATGCACGCCCTGACCATGGCATACGGCGCCAGCACGCCCGCTCGCCGGCGCTTCGCCGCCGCGGGCATGCCCCAGGTCAACGGGCTCATCAACAGCGGCGCATGGTTCCGTCGCTATGGTGCCGCGCCGGCACCTCACAACCTGTACGGTGACATCGAGGCGCTGCGCTCAGCGGCGACGAGCAATGCGCTGATACGAGCGCTGGCCTCGCAGGCCGGCGCGCTGCGGCCGCCGTTCGTGATCGATCCGACCGTGGAGCCGCCGGCCGGAACCGCCGTAAGCGAGGTGATGATCTCCACGACGTCCTTCTGGCACTTCGGCTGGAGATGGGACGCGGGCCTCGCTGCCTGGCGCCGAACCGACGCAGGGCTCCCGGTGACCGATGCCGCCACCCGCCTCCCGCTCACCGCGACGAGCGTCGTGGTGCAGCGGATCACCGAGTCGATCGTCTATGACGACCCGGATCCGGGCGGAAATGCCCGCCGCGACCTGCACCTGGTGGGACAGGGGACGGGCACACTCTTCGTCGACGGCCGCGCGATCGCGGTGCGCTGGTCTCGTCCCAGCTCAGCCGCGGTGACGACCTGGACCTACGCGGACGGCTCTCCCATGGTCCTGCCCCCCGGCCCGATCTGGTGGGAGCTGGTTCCGAGCATCGGTTCCGTCAGCCAGCGCTGAGGGCGCCCCCGCGCGGCGGCGCGGTCAGGATGGGCGCGGCGAACCCGGCTCCGGGACAGGGGGCGACAGGAAAATGTCGAGCGCCCGATCGATGTGATGGTCCGGGTCGAACGAGCGGGTCGCAACGGCGATCGTGCGCCGCATCTCGGCGGCGTCGGGCTCCTCATCGCCACCGGGTTTCGCGGTTACGCCTCGCTCGACGGCGCGGGCCGCGGCCGCGGTTCCGTCGCCAAATCCCGTCACCGGTGTCGGAGGCAGCGCCACCTCGGGCGAGATCCGCACGCGCACTGGCTGGCCGACGGGACCGCCGGGCTCCTCGTCAGGCGGTGTCGCGTGGAGCGCCATGGGGCGCGGCGGACGAGGGAATCCACTGATCTGATTCTTGCCGAGGGCCTTGGCGTTGTACATCGCGCGGTCGGCGGCGCGGACCAGCTCCTCTGCGGTCGAGCCGTCCTCGGGGTGGGAGACCAGGCCGATGCTGACGCTCGTCTGTGCGCCTTCGGTCTCCAGGCGACGGCCGACATCTTCGACCTCGGCGCGGATCTTCTCGGCGACGACGAAGGCACCCGCGTAATCGGTCTCCGGGAGGAGCACCAGGAACTCGTCGCCGCCATATCGGAATGCCGAGTCGACGGCACGGATCTTCTCGCGGATGACCCGGCCCAGGGCGCGCAGAACATCATCGCCGCGCTGGTGGCCGAGGCTGTCGTTGACGGCCTTGAGGCCGTCCAGGTCGAGCATCAGCAGCGAGAAGGCCCGCCCGCTGCGACGGGTGCGCAGCACCTCCTGGTCGAGGTCGGCGTAGATGTGGCCACGGTTGAAGAGCCCAGTCAGGGGATCGATCCGCCACAGCCTCAGGAGCCGGCCCCGAATCGCGCGCTCATGCGCAGCGAACACTCCGGCGAGCGCTGCGAGCAGCCAGAGAGCGCCAAGGTTCAGACCGATGCGGAGGAGGTCGGCGGCCCCGAGGCTGGCGAACGCTGGATCGGCCAGCAGGACACCGCCGTAGGCGAGCGTGGCGGCGACAACCACGCCAATCGTCGCCCAACCTCCGCGGGAGAGCGCGACGGCCACGGCAACGAGGTCGAGGACAACGCTGTAGGGGGAGGAGGCGTAGCCGGTGAGCAGGAGCAGCCCGGTCGCAAGCGCCAGCGCCACGGCGACCTCGATCGTCCGGGTCAGCGGCGTCCGCCAGCGCCGCGGAAGGATCTCATGCAACGTTATCGCGGCGAGGGCGGCCACGCCGCCGAGGCCGTAGATCGTGGCCTGATCGCGAGGGTACGAGTCGGAGACGCCGACCCCCACCAGGACAGCGGCGATCGTGACCCACCAGGCGATGCGCAGCATCCGCTCGTTCGTCCCGTTCCCGAGCTCCCCAAGCGTCTCAGCGCCCTCGATCAGGTACTTGTCGATGGGCTCGTGGCCTGCAGGTGACTCATCGAAAGCGGCCGCATTCTGACGCCGCTCGGAGCGTTCCCGGGCGAACGCGATGGCAGCGCCGATCGCGAGCAAAGCGCCGACGATGGCCGAGACGATGATGAAGATCAGTTCGGTTGGCACGGTCCCGTTCCCGGGCACCGACTACCGGGGGAGCTTCCATCCCCTGACGGTCGTCTGGCCCGTTGGCTAGTCTAGGGTCCTGCCGACGGGTGGCGCAAAGGTACTAACCCATCCGTACTACCTAATCCGTCGCACGGGCGCACCACTTCGATCGAACGGTATACTGCGGCACCGCCCCGCTAGTCCCGTTCAGGAAGCGATGCAGGCACGAACCCGGCGGCCCCACGCGGCTCTTGCTGCCACCCTGTCGTTCCTCTTCCCGGGCCTCGGTCAGGCGTACGCGGGCGACATGCGGCTGGCGGTCATCCTCGCGGCGCCCGTGTTGCTGCTGCTTGCGGGCGGACTCATCACCCTCCTCTTTCTTGCGGATCGGCTGCGCAACACGGTCCTCTCCTCCAGCTTCCTGGTGGCGGTCCTCGTCCTCGACGTGGCACTCCTTGCATGGCGGCTCTTCGCAATCGCCCACGCCGGCCTCGTGGATCACCCCCCTTCGTTGGGCCCGAGCGGAGTCCATGCGGCCGGCGGCCCACCTCCCATGGCGCTCGACCGGGATCGTCGACGTGCGCGGACGCTGGCCATCGTCGCCGCGCTCCTGATTGGCACCGTGGCGATGCACGCCTGGGTCGGGGTGATCGTCACGAGCCTGAATTCGGCACTCGGACACGTCTTCACGGGTGGGGTGCCGCTCCCCAGCTCGAGCGCCAACGCCCAGCCGCTCAACGAGCCCGACTATCACTGGGATGGGACCGAGCGGATCAGCTTCCTGCTGCTCGGCATCGACTCAGGACCGAATCGGACCGAGGCCCTCACCGACACCATCATGGTGGTCAGCATCGATCCGGTGAAGCGAACTGCGCTGATGATCTCCGTGCCGCGGGACACGGGCTTCCTGCCCCTCCCGGACCGGCGCCTCTTTGCCGACGGACGTTATCCCGACAAGGTCAACGCGATCACCACCGTGGCGTCCCGGAACCCGAGCCTCTGGTGTCCGGACCTCGCCAACGGCCCGGAATGCGGGCTCAGGACCCTCGAGCGATCGGTGGCGCTCTACATTGGGATCCCGATCCACTACTACGCGACGGTCGACCTCGTCGGGTTTGAGCACATGATCGATGCGGTCGGCGGCGTCGAACTGTGCCTGCCCGGTCAGCTCGCCGACCCGACGTATACCGGGCCGGGGAACCCGGGCCGGGGAGTCCGTCTCCCGGCGGGTTGCCACCAGTACAACGGCGCGGACGCGCTTGCCTACTCGCGGATTCGCAAGGGAGTCCTGGAGCTCCCCGACGGCACGCGCCAGACTCAGAACGACTTCAAGCGCGCCGCGCGCCAGCAGGAGGTCCTCCTCGCCATGCGCGCAAAATTCGCGTCTACCAACCTCATCTTTGGCCTGCCGCCGCTGATGTCAGCGGTGGGCGAGACGGTAAAAACCGACTTCCCTCGCGAGCTTGCCGGCGACCTTGCCAGCCTCTTGCCACTGATTACCGGCACGGACATCAAGCGCGTCGTGCTGGGCCTGCCGCAGTTCACCGACCCGCCGGTCAATCCCACCGCGAACTACCTGCTGGTCCCCAAACGGGCGGCGATCCGTGCCGAGATGCAGCGGCTGCTGGGTCCGAGCTCCGCATTGCAAGGCTGGTACCTGGGCACTACCGATCCCTACCCACCTCGGGTCGCCCCCACGCCAAGCGCGAGCCCCTGAGCGGACGTGCGGCGCACCAGATTGGCGTCAGTCAGAACTGGCGCCCGGTGACGACCTGCCAGAGCGTCTGACCGATAATCCGCAGGTCGAGCCCGAACGAGCGCCGTTGGACGTAGTCGACGTCCAGGGCCACGCCCTCGTCGAAGGAGAGGCGCCCCCATCCGTTCGCCTGCCAGAGCCCCGTCAGGCCCGGGATCACGGATAGCCGGCGCAGGTGCCACGGCTCATAGAGCTCGACCTCGTACGGGATCGGCGGACGGGGGCCGACCAGGCTCATCTCGCCTCGCACGATGTTGAAGAGCTGTGGCAGCTCGTCGAGATGGCTTCTGCGCAGGAATCCACCGATGCGGGTCACGCGCGGATCGCTTGCGATCGGTACCCAGGTCGTCTCACCCTCCGCTTCCGCTTCCCGCTTCAGCAGGCGCCGCACGTAGTCGCGGTGAGCCGCCTCGTCGGCGGCGACGTGCATCGAGCGGAACTTGAAGAGCATGAAAGGACGTCCGCCCAGCCCAATTCGCTCCTGGCTGAAGAAGATCGGCCCGGGCGACTCGAGTCGAATCATGGCAGCGACCCCGGCCATCACGGGAGAGGCGAGCACCAGGCCGGTCGAAGCAACGGCCAGGTCGAGGGTCCGCTTGGCAATGCGGTAGCCGGTTCGCGTCGGGGCGATGGGCACGCTGATCGTGGTTGGCGCCGGTCCCTCCGGCACGGCGGTCATCGGACGCCTGGCTTCCTCCGCACGCTCGGCAGGGTGACGGGGTGGTCGGGGCGGCCGGATTCGAACCGGCGACCTCCTGCTCCCAAAGCAGGTGCGCTACCGGACTGCGCTACGCCCCGAGTCGCTTGCATCCGGCAGGCAACGATTCGGCCGTGAGGAGTCCCGCTCTTCCCCGGATGCGAGCGCCATGGTAGACGGCGGAGGACGCTAGCGCAGCGTGACGGTGGCCGAGGCCAGCATCCAGTACCCGGCCCACACCCCGTTCGTCACGTAGTACCACGTCCCGCTGTGGATGGGGACCAGTGCCCGGCGATCGGTCGACGCCCCGGAGGCGCGCGACAGGGTGTACGACTTGGTGCCCAGGATGGCTCCCGTGGAGCTGAATTTGTACCCGACGTGCGAGCCTCCCGAGAAGGAGACGCTCCTCGCCGGGTCGTACCGCTGGAGAGCGGCCCTGAACGACCAGCTCGTCGTCGTCAGTGGGTTGCCGGCGAGATCCTTGATCGAGCCGCTCAGCGTGGCTCGATACCAGTGCCCGAACCGCAGGCCGGTCGCCGGCCGGAGCTTCGCCGTGTGGCTCGCGGAGTCGTAACTGACCGAGGCGGAAACCGTGGTGCTCGTGGTCACGTCGCGCAGGACGAAGGTGCCGGTGCCAACGCCGTGGACCTGCTCGCTGAAGCGGGCGGAGACCCCGGTCGCCAGGCTGACCCAGCCGGCGCCGGAGCCGGGGCTCCGAGAGCCAACGGTCGGCGCCGTCGTGTCGAGCGCGCCGCCACAGGTCTTGACGAAGATCATGACCGAGTAAGTGGCACCGGTTGCGGAGACCGACCAGCTGCCGCCAGCCACGGTGTACGCCCCGACCATGATGGCGTGATGGCCGGCCGATGCCCACCATGCGTCGATGGTGCGCTGATAGGAGTGGGTCGGGTACCCCTTCTCCCAGGCGATGATCTCCCCCACCTCGGTCCAGCAGATGCCGAGCTGCCCGAGGCGTTTGGTGACGTAGGTCAGGTCGTGGGCGAGGATGTCTGCCGTCGCCATCTGCTTGCCACGCTCGACGGCGATCGTGTCGACGGCTCCCGAGAAGGCCAGCGGGCCGAGGCTCACGCTTGCGCGCTTGACGTTGGTCAGGCTCACGAATTCGGTCCCGCCCGTCGCAAGCGCAGGGCAGGCGAGGGTCGCGCCAATGACCGTTGCGGTCAGGCCGGCCGCGGCGAGGCGGCGAAGCAAAGCAAAGGCAGTTGTGTGCACGTCTGGGACTCCCCCGGGATACCGGTGCTGCAATGAGGACGCCGGCACTGAGCGTAGGGGCGGGCGGGCGGCGGTCCCATGGCCCAATTGGCAGCACCACGCCCGGTACCTGGGTCCCGCGCCGCGCGGATGGTCCTAGCGCGAAGCGTTCCGGCGCTCGACCATGCGTCCGACGACCTCGAGATAGCGCGCGGCCTGGATGCGCCACGCGTAGGGTTCGGCCTCACGTCTCGCTTCGGCTGCCCGGGCGGCTGCCGCCGCAGGATCTGCGGCGAGCTCACGTATCGCGGCGGCCAGCGCTGAGGGGTCGCCGCCGGGGACGTACCGTAACGCGGCTTCGGAGAAGTGGCTGCGGAAGGTGGCGAGATCGCTGGCGATCACCGGCACGCCCATGGCGACGGCCTCGAGCAGCTTGGTCGACAGCGAGAGCTCCATGTACGGTTCGGGAAGCGACGGCACCACGGCGGCATCCGCGCCGGCCAGGATGGCAGGAAGCTGTTCCACGGGCACACGTCCGTGGAGCGCGACCCGATCGGCGACGCCAGACGCCGCGATCGCGGCCTCGATCTCCGCGCGGTATGGCCCGTCGCCATACACGTCGAGGTGGGCAGGGACCTCGCCGAGCCGTGCCATGGCCTCCACAGCAACCGAGAGGCCGTAGATGCGCTGCAGGTTCGAAACATGCACCAGTCGCAGCTCGCCGTCTTCCATGAAGCCGCGGCGCGCGGCCGATTGTGGATCGAAGAGCCGCTCGTCGGGGCTGTTCATCACCACACTGATCTTGTCCGGCGCCACGCCCCGCGCGATCGAGAGCTGACGAAGGGGCTCATGGACCGTCAGCAGGTGGTCGGCCATTGCCGCCGAGGCGCGTGCGACGCCGCGAACCAACGGCTTGAATGGGCGGAGGACCGGCGCGTTGAACCGATCGTCAAAGAACGCGGGCATGTCCTCGTGCAGGTCGAGCAGGAGCGGCACGCCGAGCATCTTTGGCGCCGCGGCGGCTACGACCAGGAAGTCGGGGAGGGTTGCCACCTCGACGAGCCGATACCGGCGTCGCCGATGCTCGCGCGCGAGGCGGATGGCCGCCAGCCCGGTGAAGACCAGGTACTCCGCGAGGTGACCGGCGAATCCGGCGAATCGGCGTCGAACCGGAAGCCGCACGATCCGGAGCGCGCCGTCACGCTCCTCCGCCGCCTCGCCCTCCTCGCGCAGACAGAGGACGTCGACCTCGTAGCCGGCCTCGACCAGGCTGTCAGCCTGGCGCCGCACGCGAGGATCGGCCGGGAACGCGGAGTGGACCACGATCGCCACGCGTCGCGGTCGGTCGGCCGCGGTCACCCGCTCACCCGGTGTCCCTTGATTTCGTCCCAGAGGGCGTCCTTGCCGGCCAGGTCGAGGTCTCCCAGGACGAGCCCGCGCTCGGCCGCCAGCCCCTCGACCGCCGCGTGGCGCTCGATCCAGCGGCGGTTCGCTGCCCGCAGCGCCTCTTCAGGGTCGAGCTTCATCCAGCGCGACAGGTTCACGATCGCGAAGAGCAGATCACCCAGCTCATGCAGCCGGGGGGACCCGGGGGCGTTGGCAGCCCCCTGATCAGCCTCAGCGAGCTCGCCGAGCTCCTCGCGGACCTTGGCCCACACGCCGTCGATAGCGTCGGCGTCCCAACCAAGCGAGCTGGCTCGCTCCTGGATCTCGCGGCTCGCAGCAAGAGCGGGCAGCGCGCGGGCGATATCGGCGAAGGGCGAAGGCGGGCGGCCGGCATCGGTCCGTTCGGCGGCCTTGATGACCTCCCAGTTGCGGAGCACCTGCTCCGCACTGCTCACCTCGAGGTCGCCGAAGACGTGCGGGTGACGGCGCACGATCTTGGCCCCGAGGGTGCGGTACACGTCGGCGAGATCGAAGGCGCCCTCCTCAGCCGCCAGCTGTGCGTGGAGGATGATCTGCAGGAAGAGATCCCCCAGCTCCTCCGCCAGGTCGCCGGGCGTTCCACGCTCGATGGCATCCACCGTCTCGTACGCCTCCTCGAGGACGAAGGGCCGGAGGGTTGCGTGCGTCTGGCGCCGATCCCACGGGCATCCGTCGGGCGCCCTCAGCCGGGCGCTGATGGCCGCCATCCCGTGCGGTGATGCGAAGTTGTCGAGCGGATCGAGGGCCGGCACGTACCAGTCAGCCGCCGCGAGCTCGATATCGGTCAGATCGCCGATCGTGCGTCCTTCGCCATCGTGCAGGCGACGCGCCACGTGGCCCGGCGGATAGAGGCGCTGGAGGACCCGCGCGCTGCCGGTCCTGGCATGGCGCCCGGGGAGCGGAGGCGCTGGCTCAGCACCAGGCGCCGCTCGGAGCACGACGAGGGGAAGGCTGGGGTCGAACGCGACCGCCGGCAGCCGGGCCGCGTCGACGAACTCGACTCCGGACGCCGGATCGAGCCCGGCCGCCTCGAGGAGTCCGTCGACCGACCGACGAGCTGCTGTCACGCCGCTCCTCAGCCGGTCGCGCTCGCCGTGGATTGGAACTGGGGATCGAGCCACACTCCGACATCGCTCTTGAGGGTCGTCAGCCAGCGATCGAATCCGGTGTTCTGAATCGTCGACCGACGATCGGCGTCGAGGAACTTGTGTGGAGCAATGGCGAGCAGCTTGAAGATGTAGATTCCCCCTGTCGTCTTCACCGGCGCGCTGATGGCCCCGACCTTCGCGAGACCGACGATCGCGGTCTCCTGAGCTGCCTCCTTCTCGTACGGCGCCACCCAACCGATGTCGCCCCCCTTGTTGCGGGTCGCGTAGTCGATGCTGTCGCGCTTGGCGAGCTCCACGAACGCGCTCGGATCCTTCTTGAGTGCGGCCACGACCCGGTCGACCTCGTCCTGCGCGCCGATCCGCTTGTCGGTCACCTGGATCAGGTGGTACCCGAACTGCGACTTCACCGGCTCGCTCACGTCGCCCGGCCGAAGCCGGTTGATCGCGGTCTGAAACTCCGCGACGAAGCCGGAGTTGGTGGGATCGACCCAGCCCAGGTCGCCACCCTGCGTGCGGGTCCCGGTGTCGGCGCTCTCGAGCGCGAGCTTGTCCCAGTCGGCCCCCGGCTTGATCGCCTCGGCCCGGATCCCTTGCGCCTTCGCCAGGGCCGCCTTCCACTGTACGTCGGTCGCCTTCGACTGGTCGTCGGCGCCGGGGAGGGGCTGGATCAGGATGTGGCGCACCCGGACCTGGGGGAGCGGCAGGTTATTCGCATCCGGCGCGATTTGGATCTGTGCCACCTGACGCTGGTCCACGTACTCCCCAATCACCGTCGTGCCGAAATAGGACTGGTACTTGGCCTTGAGAAGCTCGTCGGTGACGTAGCTGCGATAGTCGGCATCGCTCACGTGTGAGGCGTCGAGCAGGTTCTTCAGCAGCGCGTTGCTCGTCGCTGGTCGAAGTGCGTCGACCCTGACGACGGTATAGCCGGTATCGGTCTTGATCGGCCCCAGGAGGTCGCCCGCCTTCGCCTTCTTGGCGGCGTCGAAGTAGGTGCCGTATGAGGCGTCGCCGGTCTGCACCCACCCCGCCAGGCCACTCTGCGCCTTGGTGGGGGCGTCGTCGCTCTTCTGCTTGGCGAGGGTCGCGAAATCGGCGCCGCCCTGGACCTGGTCGTAGATCGCCTGCGCCCGGACCTTGGCCGCGGCGAACTGCGCGTCGGTCGGCTTGGCGCCGCTCGCTGCGTCGGCGGGTAGCGCATTGGCGGTGATGATCGAGAGCTGGATGCGGAACGGAAGCGTGGTGCGCCTCGCGATCTCGGCGTTGATCTCCGAGTCGGGGAGCGTGATCTCCAGGCGCGCGGCCTGCGAGCGCATCAGCGCGCCCGTGACGAGCGAATCGGTCGCGTTGGTGTCCAGGTTCTGAATTTCCTGGCTGATCGCCTGCAGCTGTTGCTGGACGATGTCGCTGCGTGCCCCGCCGCCGTGGTTCTGGATGTCCGTCCCGATCGCGCTGAGGTCGGCGGCGAGCTCCGCCTTTCGCTCGTTGAGCGCGTCGCGGTCGTAGCCGACACCGGCGACGACGGCCACCTCGCGCAGGTGAGCGTCGTAGTACGTGCCATAGGCGGTGGCCGCGAAGATGCCCAGGGCGACGGCGATCGCGACGGCAAAGCCGGCGACGATCAGCTGCTGGCTGCGGAGCTCGTCCTGCCAGCGCGGGCGGTGCTTGCGGTCGAGGGTCGCTCGGTTGCGGAAGACCATGGGATCGTGTGCTCAGCAGGGCGGGAGAAGGAGGAGGCCGATGTGGGCGGCCAGCATCCTACCCGATGGGCCCGGGACCCGCCACATGAGGCCATCTCAGGATCATGTCCTCGGACGCCTGCGGAGCGATTCGCGAATCGCCCCGACGCGGAGGCGCAGCACGAGCAGCATCGCCTCGCGCACGATGCCGCCGCTCATCTTTGAACGGCCGGCGATGCGCTCGCGGAAGACGATCGGTATCTGCACGATGCGGGCTCTGCGCCGATGGGCCCACCAGGTCATCTCGACCTGGAAGCCGTAGCCGTTGGCGGTCGTCTCGCGCAATCGAAGCTGCTCCAGCAGCTCTCGGCGCCAGGCCTTGAAGCCTCCCGTCAGGTCCCGATACGGGAGCAGCAGGATGGTCCGGGCGAAGGTGGTGCCGCCGACGCTGATCGCGCGCCGGTACCACGGCCAGCCGACCGTCTGACCGCCGGCGATATAGCGCGTGCCGAGAACGAGGTCCGCGTCACGCATGAGGGGTGCGAGGAGCCTCGGCAGGTCCTTCGGGTCATGGCTGAAGTCAGCGTCCATCTGGACCACCGCCTGCGCGTCGGGGCGGGCCAGCACCCAGCGAAACCCGTCACGGTAGGCGATCCCCAGCCCGCGCTGGCCCGTCCGGTGCAGGACCTCGATGCGCTCGTTTTGGGCCGCGAGCGTGTCCGCCAGCTGACCGGTCCCGTCCGGCGAGTTGTCGTCGACCACCAGCAACCCGGCCTGCGGAAGGGCGGTCAGGATGGCATCGGCGATCGGCTCGAGGTTCTCGCGCTCGTCGTAGGTCGGCAAGACCACCCACACCCCGCGTCCGGCGGCCAATCCGACGCTGGGCTGGCCCGCCTCTGATCCCGGGCCCTGCTGCGCGCCGTCCTGGCTCAGCGCCCGATCCCCAGGTAGGCGACGCCGGCTCCCTCCACGCGCGCCCGATCGAGGGCGTTTCGGCCGTCGACGAGCAGCCGCAGCCCGGGAATCCTGCTGGGATCCAGGTCGAGGTAGGCGGCGTGCCCCGCCTGCAGGATGGCGACGACCGCGGGCGACGGGTGATCCAGGTCATACGGCACGAACCCGGCATCGCGGAGATGCTGATCGGGGAAGTAAGGGTCGTGCCCCAGGACGCGGGCCCCCACAGCGCGAAGCTCGTCGCGGAGGCGGAAGGCGCTGCTGAAGGCGTCCTCGCGGACGTCGGCACGGTACGCGATCCCCAGCACGAGCACCGGTTCGTCGCGCAGGCTGCCGACGTGCGCCTCGATCTGGCGCACCACGAAGGCGGCCATCTCCTCGTTGATCGCTCGGGCCAGCGGCGGGAGCCGCAGGTCGGCCTCGTCGTTGAACAGGAAGTGCGGATAGACCGGGATGCAGTGGCCACCGACGCCGACGCCCGGCAGGTGGATGTGGCTGTAGGGCTGGCTGTTGGCCGCGCCGATCACCTCCGAGACGTCGATCCCCCGCTTGGCCGCGTAGCGCGCGTATTCGTTGGC
This sequence comes from Chloroflexota bacterium, assembly GCA_030774375.1. The sequence continues at coordinate 15,220 of JALYLE010000061.1, forward strand.
CAGGGCGATGTTCACGTCGCGGTAGGTAGTCTCGGCGAGCTTCGTCATCTCGGCCGTCTCAGCGTTCGCCACTGCGCGTACCTCTGTCCCCTCGTCGAGGACCGCGGCGTAGAAGGCGACGGCACGCTCCGTCCCGGCGGCTCCCGTGCCGCCGACGATCTTGGGGTAGCGGCGAAGGTCCAGCAGGACCCGGCCGACGAGCACCCGCTCCGGGCTGAACGCCAGGAAGAAGTCTCGGTCGAGCTCGAGGCCGCTGCCCTGCGCGAGCATCGGTCCGAACCGGTCGCGCGTCGTCCCCACCGGGAGGGTCGTCTCGTAGATCACGAGCGTGCCCGGCTGCAGGCCGGCCGCGATGTCGCGCGTCGCGGAATCGATCGGTCCGAATTCCACCTGGCGCGCGGCGTCGACGACGACCGGGACGATGACGACCACCGCCTCGGCGCTCTTGACCGCCTCGACGTTGCTCGTCGTGGCCCGCAGCATGCCGGCAGCGACCTGCTGGGGCACGCCGTCGATGAGCGCCTGCTCGTCGAGATGCGGGGATCTCCCGGCGTTGATCGCCTCGACGATGTTCTGGTTGACGTCCGAGCCGATCACCTGATGGCCCCGCGACGCGTACTGCAGCGCCAGTGGCAAACCGATGTGGCCGAGTCCGACCACCGCGATCTTCACGCCAATGCCTCCGCCAGGGCGACCCCGGAGATCACCTCGCCGCGGGTCGCGGCCTCGACCATCATGCCAGCCAGCAGCAGCGCGACCATCGCGTCGCGCGGGTCGACGGGCGGTGGGCCGCCATCCCGGACGGCGCGTGCGAACTCGGCGAGCTCGACCGCCAGCGGTTCGCGGCGGCGCACGTAGTGCCGCGTCATCTCGCCCTCGGTGACCGAGGTGACCGGCGGCTCGGTGTCGTCCGCGCCGCGGTTCTCCCAGATCTGCTCGGCATCCGGGTTGGCGTAGTAGATCAGGTCCTGCTTGATGTAGTCGGCGACGTACATGCCGCGCTCGCCCGTCACCGTCAGGGTGCGCCGCTTGTTGGGCGTCAGCCAATTGATGTCCAGGATTCCGATCACGCCGTTCGCGAACTTGATGATGCCGTTGAAGAGGTCCTCGTGATCGGTGTGGATGCGTTGCTCGGTCTCCGCGTAGATCCGCACCGGGTCCGAGTCGAGCAGGAAGCGCATGACGTCCAGATCGTGGGGTGCCAGGTCGAGCACCACCCCCACGTCGCGGATGCGCGCCGGGAACGGACCCAGCCGGGTCGCCTTGACCTGGAAGATGCGGCCCAGCTCACCGGCGACCAGCCGCCGGCGGAGCTCACGGACGGCGGGGTTGAAGCGCTCGATGTGCCCGACGGTGAGGATCCGTCCCGCGTCCGCCGCCGCGGCGATCATGAGCTCCGCATCCGCCCGATCCGAGGCGATCGGCTTTTCGACAAGGACGTTCGCCCCAGCAGCGAGGGCGGCGAGGGTCACGTCGCGGTGCAGGGAGGTCGGCGCCACGATGCTGACCAGGTCGAGCGATTCCTCGGCGAACATGTGCGCCGCATCGGCGTACCCGCGGGCCGCCCGACCGGTCGTCGCGCGGCGCAGGGCCGCGGCATCCGGGTCGGCGACGGCCACCAGCTCGACGTCGGTGAGCACCTCGTCGTAGACCCGAACATGGTTGCGGCCCATCATCCCGAGGCCGACGACGGCCGCACGCAGCGGCGCTCGCGGGGTCCCGCCACCGTCCTCGGTGAGCCCTGCCTCCGCCGAACCGCGCTTCACGCTCCGACCGCCGTATCAACCGCGATGGGCCGGAGCCCGGTGGCCGTCTCGTTGACGGAGGCGATGACGGTGGCCACCTCGTCGTCGGTGAGGGAGGGGTGAACCGGGATGCTGACCACTTGCTCGGTAAGCAGCTCGGTGACGGGGAAGTGTCCGTCGCCGTAGCCGGCGGCGACGAACGGCGCCTGCCGATGCACCGGGATCGGGTAGTAGATGCCCGTCCCCACGCCCCGCTGGCGGAGGCGCTCGACGAACTCGTCGCGCTGGTTCACGCGGATCGTGTACTGGTGATAGACGTGGGTCACGCCCGGTCGGACGGCAGGCGTGATGACCCCGCGCAGCTCGCGGTCGTATCGCGCCGCCGTCTCGCGCCGGCGGGCGTTGTAGGCGGGCAGCTTGGGGAGCTGTGCGAGGCCGATGCTGGCGTGGATATCGGTCATCCGAAAGTTGTAGCCGAGCACGTCGTGGTGGTAGCGCACCTTCATGCCGTGCTCGCGGAGAAGCCGGACACGATCGGCGAGCTCCTCGTCCGCCGTGGTGATCATGCCGCCCTCGCCGGTCGTCATGTTCTTGGTCGGGTAAAAGCTGAAGGCGCCCGCGCCCCAGGTCCCGGAGCGCCGATCCCCAATCGCTGCCCCGTGCGATTGGGCCGCGTCCTCGACGATCGCCAGTCCGTGGCGCCCGGCAATCTCCGCGATCGCCGGCATGTCGCCAGGCTGACCGTACAGGCTGACCGGCATGATCGCCTTCGTCCGGGGCGTGATCGCCGCTTCCACCAGGCCCGGGTCGATGGTGAAGGTCAGCGGTTCCACATCCACGAAGACCGGCCGCGCCCCGGTGAACAGGATCGAATTCGCCGAGGCGATGAAGGTGAAGGGCACGGTGATCACCTCGTCGCCCGGCCCGACGCCGTAGCCGAGCAGGGCCAGGTGCAGCGCCGTGGTCCCCGAGCTGGTGGCGACCGCATACGGCACGCCGATGAAGGCGGCGAATCGTTCCTCGAGGTCCCGGACGCGCGCCCACTGAGCCAGGGACCCTGAGCTGAGCGCGCTCCAGACCAGGTCCTTCTCCTCGTCACCCATCTGGGGCCGTGCGATGGGGATCATGGCGTCGGGGCCTTGACGGGGTCGCTCGCTGAAGCCTGGCCCTGGCGCGCCTCATTCATCCGCTCGAGCGCGGCCACGATCCGGGCTGCGGCCCGGCCGTCCCCGTGCAGCGCGGGGCGCGGCTTGGTGCGATCGGTGAAGGTCGGGTCTGCAAGCGCGGTGCGCAGCGCCCCCGGATCGTCCCCCGCGACGCGGTTCCAGCCGGCAGACACCGTCTCGACCCATTCGGTCTCGGTGCGCAACGTCACGCATGGGACGCCGGACAGATAGGCCTCCTTCTGGACCCCTCCCGAATCGGTGGCGATCGCAAATGCGTGCGTCTCGAGGGCGACCATCTCCAGGTACCCGACTGGATCGAGGGCGCGCACGTTGGGCGGAAGCTGGAGGCCCGCGCGCCGCATTGCAGACCGTGTTCGAGGATGCACCGGGAAAAGCACCGGACGATCGATGGCCAGGCTCTCGATCAGCCGCCTGAGCACGTCGAGGCGATCGACGTTCTCGGCACGATGGAGCGTGACCAGCACGTAGCCGGGATTCTCGCGGGCGACTCGCGGGAGGCGGTCCTCGGATTGCTGGGCGGCCCATGCGTGCGCGTCGACCATCACGTCGCCGACCATCTCGGTGCGCTCGGCCAGCCCTTCGCGGGCCAGGTTCGTGACCGCTGCCGGAGTCGGCGCGAGGAGGAGGTCGGCGAGATGATCGGCGACGATCCGATTCCGCTCTTCGGGCATCGCCCGGTTAAAGGACCGCAGGCCAGCCTCGACGTGTGCCAGCCACGGGCGCGAGCCGCTCGGATATGCGACCTTCGCCGTCACCAGTGCCGCCGCGAGGGTCGAGTTCGTATCGCCGTAGATGAGCACGCCATCTGGTTCGTGCTCGAGGATCACAGGCTCGAGGCGACGGAGCATCTCGGCGGTCATCGCCGCGTGGGAACCCGAGCCCACCTCCAGGTTCACGGCCGGCGCGGGCATCTGAAGATCGCGGAAGAAGGCGGCGCTCATCGGCTCGTCGTAGTGCTGCCCGGTGTGGACCAGCAGCTCGGTATTGCGAGCGCGCAACTGGCGGCTCACCGGCGCCGCCTTGACGAACTGCGGCCGGGCGCCGACCACCGTGACGACGCGCATCAGCCGCTCTCGCCGGGCGGAAAGGATGTGCCGCAGCGGGGACAGGCGCCCCGGAAGATGCTGCCGTCCTCCGCATCGCGCAGGACCTGGCCACAGGGGCAGACGCTCGCGACCCGCCGCGCGGGATTGCCGGCCACTAGGGTGTAGTCATCCACGTCCCGAGTCACCACGCTGCCCGCTCCGATCATTGCCCATCGCCCCAGCGTCACGCCGGGCAGGACGGTGCTGTTCGCCCCAATCGCAGCCCCGCTGCGCACCAGGATTGGCACCACTTCCCAGTCGTCATCGCTCTTCAGCGAACCGTCGAGGTTGATGGCACGCGGGATCCGGTCGTTTGTGAAGCACACGTGCGGACCGATGAAGACGCCGGCCTCCACGGTTACCCCGTGGTAGACGCTGACGTTGTTCTGGATCTTGACGTTGTCGCCGATGACGACGTTCGCGTCGACATAGACGTTCTTGCCGATATTGCAGCCTGACCCGATCCGGGCGCCCTCGCGAACCTGAGCCTGGTTCCAGATGCTCGTTCCGGGGCCGATGTGTGCCGATGGCGCGACGTCAGCGGTGGGGTGCACGCGCACGGATGGACGCTCGCTCATTCGACCTCCGTACTCGGTCCGGATTCTACCCGAGGACCGCCGCGGCGTCGGGAGGCGAGCTGGTGGCGGCGACCAGCGTCCTGAGCCGGGCAACCGGGGCGCGGAGGAGGAGCCAGGCCAGCGTCGCGAAGGCGACGATTGCCACCACATGCGTCGCCACGACCTCGATGCCGGGCTGGGACGGGAGCAGCGCGCGCGTCAACGAGACGACGCCGATGCCGGCCACGGCAAGGATCCCGAGGCGCGCCAGGTCGAGGCTCAACGGGTAGCCGCGGGAAGCGTAGATCGCGGCTCCCACTGCGAGGATCGTGTAGCCCACGACGGTGGACCAGGCGGCACCCATGATCCCGATCTGTGGGATGAGGAGCAGGTTCAGGACCACGTTGGCGGCTCCAGCCGATACCGTCAGCAGGGGAAGAAGGGCGGTTCGGCGCGTGAGGAAGATCGCGCTGGAGACCATGAAGTAGATGCTGTAGATGAACGAGGCGAGGGCCACGACTCGCAGCACGTCGGCTGCCTGGTCGCGGGCCGATCCCCAGCTGGCTGGGGCCATAACGCGGATGATCTCCGGACCGGCTACGGCGAGTGCCACGGCCAGCGCCCCGAGGAGGGCGGCGACCACCGTCGTCATCTCGCGCAGCAACGCCGGTCCACGCCTCGACTCCCCGCGGGCGTAGAAGAACGGTCCCCAGGCGGCATTGAACGACAGGGCGACCAGGCTGACGGCCTGTGCCAGCTGGTAGCCGAGCGAATAGACGCCGATGGCGGCCTGCGCCTGGATGGCCCCCACTCCCAGGAGGAGGCCCAGGAGCCATCGGTCCGAAACGTTCAGGATCCAGCCCGAGATCGAGTGCGGAACGAGCGGGAGACCAAACGCCAGGCCTGAACGCGCGAGGCCCGGCTCGAAGCGGAGCGGCCGCAGCCGCAGGAGCACCACCGCCCCGATGAGCAGGCCGATGATCCCGCCCAGCAGCTGCCCGAGCAGCGCCCCGACCGCGCCCAGGCGCAGCACCACGAGGAACACGACGGTGGCCAGGATCCCGGCCACCATGATTGCGCCGCTGTAGGCCAGGAAACGACCCGGACGTTCGGTGGCCCGATAGAAGACGGTCGGGACGTACTGCAGCGCCGTCGCCGACGTGATTGCCAGCGTCAGGAGCCCAAACGGCAGAAAGCTGATGCCGGTGAAGAGACGGCTGAAGAACGGTGCCGCTGCCAGGCCGAGCAGCGTCGAGGCGCCGATGGTGACCACCACCGTGATCGCGGTCAGGGTCGCGTACAGGCGTGGCCGTTCCTTCGGCGACAGGTCGAAGTGCAGCCGCAACAGCGCGCCGTCGAGGCCCAGGCGATACACGATCGCGAGCAGCGTCGATATCGAGAGCATCAGGGAGACGACCCCAAATGCGGCCGGGTCAAGGGTCATGGTGTAGACCGGCAGCAGGAGGAGCGCGCCCAGGCGCGGCAGGAAGGTGCCCAGCGTATAGAGTGCGGACCCGCGAGCCAGCGCGCGCAGGCTCATTGCGGGACTCGAGCGCCCAGGAGCTCTCGAAGGCGCGGGCCGGCCGCAGCGACGGCGCGCCCGCGATGGCTGATCCGATCCTTCTCGCCCTCGGGGAGCTCGGCGGTCGTCTTGCCCGAGGCAAGCTCGAAGATCGGGTCATAGCCAAACCCACCGGCCCCCCGCGGCGCCCGGGCGAGACGACCCTCGATGACGCCGGAGTAGATCTCGACCTGAGGGCCAGCGTCGCGCACGGCGGCCGGAGCATCCGAGGACGGCGGGATCGCGAGCGCCAGGGCGCAGACCATGCGGGCGCGCCGGTCGGTCGCGTCGCCAACCCGTTCCAGCAGGAGCGCGGCGCGGTCGGTGACCTGCGGGCCGCCGTAGCGCGCGGACCGCGGCCCGGGTCCCCAGCCCAGGGCGGCCACCTCGATCCCCGAATCGTCGGCGAGCGTCAGCAGACCGGACGCCTGGCAGAACGCGGCCGCCTTGGCGACGGCGTTCTGCGCGTACGAGGGATAGGGCTCGGCGACCTCGAGCTCGATCCCCGCCTCCGACGGTCCGAAGACCCGAGCCGGCAGGTCCGCCAACAGACGGCGGAATTCGTCGAGCTTTCCCGGATTGTTGGTGGCGACGAGGAGGTCGGTCACTCGCCGGCGGGGGCCTCGACCGCGGCCTTCTGGAGCTCGAAGAGCTGCCGGATCCCGGCGCCGGCGAGCTCGACCATCTGGTTCATCTGCTCGCGGCTGAAGGCCTTGTGCTCCGCGGTCCCCTGGACCTCCACGAAGTCACCCGAATCGAGCATGACGACGTTGAAATCGACCTGCGCCGATGAGTCCTCCGCGTAGTTCAGGTCGAGGAGCAGCTGCCCGCCGGAGATGCCCACGCTGACGGCTGCCACCTGCCCGACGAGCAGGTGCGCCATGCCAAAGCGCCGCATTGCGCGGGCCAGGGCCACGTACGCGCCGGTGATGCTCGCGGTTCGCGTCCCGCCATCGGCCTGTATGACATCGCAGTCGAGGGTGATCGATCGCTCACCGAGCTTGGAGAGATCGACGACGGAGCGCAGCGATCGTCCGATGAGGCGCTGGATCTCGTGCGTGCGACCCCCGATGCGGCCGGACGACGCCTCGCGCTGGCTCCGCTCCGTGCCGGCGCGCGGCAGCATGCTGTATTCGGCGGTCACCCAGCCGGTTCCCTTGCCGCGGAGAAAGGGGGGCACGCGATCCTCGATGGTGGCTGCGCAGATGACCCGGGTGTCGCCGACGCGGATCAGGACCGATCCTTCGGCGAACTTGAGGTAGTCGGGGACGATCTTCACCGGGCGCAGCTGATTCGGGGCGCGCCCGTCGATTCGGCGCGGAGCCGCGATGGAGGTCATCGGGCCGCATTCTACCCGGCGCACCCGACTGCGCCGGCACTCGGCGCCTCGTGATCGGGCAGGGCGCCTAGTTGAGGGCGACGCCACCCCCAAGCGGCATCCAGTAGCCCGCCCAGATCCCGTTCATGATCGAAACGTAGGCGCGGCCGTTGATGACCGCGCGGCTGGTCGCCGCCGCGCTCGACGAACGTGGAAGGGATGCCCTTCGGCTGGTCGTCACGTGCCCCGAGCTGTCGAAGCGGTAGGCGGTGTACGTTCCCGCACTGAAGGTCACCTTTCGCGCCACGCCAAAGATGACGCGATACGCGAAGCCC
>JALYLE010000062.1 GCA_030774375.1 Chloroflexota bacterium
CTCCTCGATGAGATCGAGCGACGCGGCATCGATGGCGAGCTGAGCGTCAAGCTCACGCAGCTCGGCCTGGACCTCGACCCGGAGGCCCCAATCAAGCATGTGCTCGGGCTCGCGGACCACGCCGCGAAGCTGGGCGGGTCGATCTGGATCGACATGGAGGGGAGCGCCTACACCGATCGCACGCTGGCGTCCTACCGACGGCTGCAGGAGGCGAAAGGGAATATCGGTCTGTGCCTGCAGGCCTACCTGCGGCGCACGCCCGCAGACCTCGAAACACTCCTGGCCCTGAAGCCAGCGATCCGGCTGGTGAAGGGGGCCTATGACGAGCATGGCGCGATCGCCTTCCGACACAAGTCGGAGGTCAACGCGGCATATGGCTCACTGGCGATGCGAATGCTGCCGTTTGCGGCGGCTGGCGATCTCAAGCTCGGGCTGGGCACCCACGACCTGGCCCTGATCGACGAGGTCGCCGACAAGGCGCGCACGGCGGGCTATCCGATCACCTGCTTCGAGGTCGAGATGCTCTACGGGATCCGATCCGCCGAGCAACGTCGCCTGGCGAGCGAGGGGTACCGCGTCCGCGACCTGATCTCATACGGCGACGCCTGGTACGCGTGGTACCTGCGCCGCCTCGCCGAGCGGCCGGCCAACATCATGTTCGCCCTGCGCCAGGTCTTCGGCTAGCCGATGCGCGTCCTGCTGATCGGGGCGGGCACGGTGGGGGAGGCGATCGCCCGGCTCTCCGCCGATCGCGACTGGTGCGAGGCGATGGTCCTCGCCGATTACTCTCTCGAGCGGGCGGCCGCCCTCGAGAAGAAGATCGCCCGGTCAGACCGCTTCCACGCCGAGCGGGTCGATGCGCGCGACCAATCAGCCGTCGCCGAGATGGCGCGACAGCATCACGTGGACCTGGTGATGAACGCCGTCGACCCGCAGTTCCTGATGCCGATCTTCGAGGCCGCCCTCGAAGCCGGCGTGAACTACATGGACATGGCAACGAGCCTCTCGCGCCCACATCCGACCGATCCGTACCAGCAGCCGGGGGTCAAGCTGGCGGACGAACAGTTCGCTCGCGCGCGGCTGTGGGAGGAGCAAGGACGCCTGGCCCTGGTCGGGATGGGCATGGACCCCGGGCTGTCGGACGTCTTCGCGGCCCATGCGGCCAAGCACCTGTTCGACCAGGTCGACGAGGTCCACGTGCGCGACGGCGGCGACCTGTCGATCCCCGGCTTCGCCTTTGCGCCGGTCTTCTCCATCTGGACCACCATCGAGGAGTGCCTCAACCCGCCGGTGATCTGGGACGGTGGACGAGGTGACTGGATCACGACCGAACCGTTCAGCGCGCCGGAGCTGTTTCCGTTTCCCGAGGGGATCGGACCGGTCGAGTGCGTGAACGTTGAGCACGAGGAGGTCTTGCTCGTTCCTCGGTGGATCAGCGGCCTGAAGCGCGTCACGTTCAAATACGCCCTTGGCTCGGATTTCATCGAAAAGCTCAAGACGATCCATGCGCTCGGCATGGACCGAACCGATCGCGTCGACGTGAAGGGCGTGGAGGTGAGCCCGCGCGACGTCCTGGCGGCGATCACGCCCGACCCCATCAGCCTGGGCGACCGGATGCGTGGCCGCGCGGTGGTGGGCACATGGGTCATCGGTCGCAAGGATGGAGCGGCCCGCGAAGTTTTCCTCTACCAGATGGCCGATGCGCAAGAGACCTGGCGGCGCCATGGCCTTCAGGTGGTCGGCTGGCAGACCGGCTTCAACCCGGTGATCGCAATGGAGCTGCTGGCCAACGGGAGCTGGTACGGAGCTGGCGTGTTGGGTCCGGAGGCCTTCGATCCGGACCCGTATCTGGCGCTCCTGGACCGATATGGCATCCATCACGCGATGGTCGAGATGGCGCCTGGGTCGCATCGGCCAACCTGAATCTCCGGTCCGCGCCTGCGCCCAACTCTCGCCATCGCTCGATGCCCGCGCACCGCCTATCCTGTTGCGTGGAGGTGACTGCGCATGAACGTTGACCAAATGGTGGCCGGCACGCAGGACGCGATCAATGTGAAACGCGTCTATGGCGAGCCAATCGAGAAGGACGGCATCACGCTCATCCCTGCCGCCCGCGTGATGGGTGGCGGCGGGGGAGGCGGCGACGCTGAGAACAACGCCGGAGGCGGATTCGGGATTTCCGCGAAGCCGATCGGCGCCTATGTGATCCGCGATGGCAAGGTGAGCTGGGAGCCTGCGCTCGACCTCGGTCGCGTCATCCTCATGGGCCAGATCGTGGCGATCGTGATGTTCCTGACCCTGCGCTCGATCTTCAAGGCGCGCGGCCGCAAGGGTTGAATTCGGCCTGCAAGGTTTGACCGATTCCGCCGCGGTCCGTACCATTAGCGGCCGCGGGGTGGAGCAGTGGTAGCTCGTCGGGCTCATAACCCGAAGGTCGTCGGTTCGAATCCGTCCCCCGCAACCAAGCGTTCGTATTCGGAACCCGTCTCACGCCAGGCGGGTTTCGTCTTGTCTGGCATGACGTGTCAGAGCCCGATCGTGCGCCGGAGGATGGGGATCCGGGCGATCACGGCGCAGACCGCAAAGGAGACGACCACCGCGACTGCCCACAACAGTAGGGCGCTCGGCAGGTTGTGCTTGACCTCCCCAAAGGCCAGTCCCGGGATCCGCCAGCCAGCCCGCACGACGAGAGGGAAGATGATGAACACGCCCAGCGTGAGCTCACCCAGCCGGCGCATGGGCAACGCGAAAAGGGGCTGAGCGAGTGCCGAACTGGGGGGGATTACGGAGCGGCCGATCACAAAGAGGGCGATTGTCGCGGTCGCAACCGGCAGGCCCTGGTAGCCCCCACCCAGGATGACGTTGGCCGCCGGGATGCTGCCACCGATCCCGAAGTGCCAGATCACGGTCGCGTCGGCAAGGAGGAAGAGAGCGAGCACCGCGACCAGGGGCCAGCCGCGATGGATCGTGTCGCGGAGGGCATAGCCGAGCACGAAGTACCCGAAGTACGGGATCCACAGTGTGAGCGCCGCAGGCTGCCATGGCGGGACCGAGCCGCCGCCGCCCACCACCTGGAGCGTTCTGGCCCCGATTGTGACCGCCCACATCCAGGCCACCGCCGCAAAGCCGATGAAGGCCACCTCGGGCCGGCTGAGCCGCGCGATCAGCCGGCGTAGCGGCGGGGTGATCAGATACAGCCCGAGGATGATCCAGAAGAAGTACAGCTGGGTATAGACGCTCGCGTGGAGAAGGTCACGCACGATGACCTGCGGACTCAGGCGTTCATGCAGCAGGAGCGCGCGGACTGCGAAGTAGCCCACGTGCGCTACGACGAGCGGGATCGCAATTCGATGCAGGCGGCGCCGGTAGAAGTCGCCCGCCCGCTCGTTCGGGTTGGGGGCCAGCAGGAGGGCTCCGCTGACCATGATGAAGAGCGGCACGGCCCACGCCACACCCAGGTCGAGAGCGGTCCCCGCCCACCAGGTACCGGAGACGCGAATCGCGCGATTCCCGACGATCGCGCTCATGGTGTGGATGAGTACGACCGCGGCGATGGCGGCCACGCGCAGATAGGACGTGAAGGCCAGCTCCTCGGGGGAGGCAGCCGCCACGCGCGTCTCGGGCTTGGCGGCGCGGACGGTGGGCGACGTTCCCTGACTCTACCAGCGCCCCGCCGATCGCGTCCATCGGTCCGGTACAATGCCGGGCGGGTTGCCGTGGCGCACCCATGTACGTGGCGTGCTCGTGCCGAGCCCGTCCCGCTCACCGTCTCGCACCTGATCCCGACCGGAGGGTCTTCGCGCGAAGATGACCAGGAAGCTCCGTCCGTACGACGAGCCGCCCAAGGCGAAGCGCTCGCTCATCCCCAGCCGTCCCGACAGCGCAGCGACCCTGTTTCTGGTCGTGGCGATCCTGTGGCTCGTCGCGGCGACCGGCATCGGTGCATTGGCGCAGATGCAGCTGGCCTTCC
>JALYLE010000063.1 GCA_030774375.1 Chloroflexota bacterium
TCTCAGTGGCGGGCGTGGCGTACACGTACGGAACGGGCCGCACAGCGCGACCCGCCCTCACGGAGATCTCCCTGGATATCGCCCCCCGCGAGTTCGTGGGGATCATCGGCGCGAACGGGACCGGCAAGAGCACCCTCCTGAAGATCATGGCCGGGCTTATCCCACCGACGCGCGGCACGATCACGATCGATTCGCGGCGCGTTGATGGTCCAGATCGACGAGTCGGCCTCGTTTTCCAGGAGCCACGCCTCCTCCCGTGGCGGTCGACGCTCGACAACATTGCGTTTCCCCTGGAGCTCGCGGGCGTCTCGCGTGGGGTGCGCCAGCGGCGCGCTCGCGAGCTGCTCGGGCTGGTCGGACTCGCGGACGTCGAGGCGCTGCGACCACATCAACTTTCGGGTGGAATGCGACAACGCACGGCGATTGCCCGCGCGCTCGTGCTGGAGCCCGCGGTCCTGCTTCTGGATGAGCCATTCAGCGCGCTTGATGCGCTAACCCGCGAGCGGTTCAACCGTCAACTCGAGGCCATCTGGCGCGAGACAGGGACGACCGTCGTCCTCGTCACCCATTCGATATCGGAGGCCATCTTCCTGGCTGATCGCGTGGCGGTTTTGGCTGGTCGCCCTGGCCGGGTCGTCGCGGAGGTGCCAATCAGCCTCCCACGGCCGCGGACCGTGGCCGATCTCGACACCGCCATCGTCTCGGAAGCAGCAGCTGCCCTCCGCGCCCCGCTCGAACTCGAGGCTGCGGAACCCGTGCTCAGCGAGGCGGGGCCTTGAGGATTCGGCGAGTCGCTCGCGACGCCCTTCCAGTCCTCGCCGGAGCGGCGATCTTCCTTGCTGCGTGGAAGCTCGTCGTCCTCCTGGGCAACTTCCAGACCTTTGTTCTCCCAGCGCCAGAGGTCGTCGCAACTCGTCTCCTCCGAGCGTGGACGGACGGGATGATCGAACCGCACGTGGCGACGACCCTTCTTGAGATCGCGCTTGGATTCATCGTCGGGGCTGGGCTGGCACTCCCCGTTGGCTACCTGCTGGCTCGCTCACGGCTAGCCGAACGAGTGATCTCCCCATACCTGGTCGCGGCGCAGGCGACGCCAATCCTCGCGCTGGCTCCGCTTATTGCACTCTGGTTTGGGACCGGTCTTGCCTCCAAGGTGATCATCTGCGCCCTGATCGTCTTCTTTCCTGTCGCCGTAGCGACGATGGTCGGCATCCGATCGGTCGACGGCGAGCTGCTTGAGATGGGTCGGGCGTTTCGCGCGTCGCGAGCCCAGGTCATTACGCTTCTGGAGATCCCGGGTGCCCTGCCCTCCATCTTCGGTGGCATCCGCGTAGGGGCAACCCTGGCGGTCATTGGGGCCATCATCGGCGAGTGGGCTGGCGGCGAGACGGGGCTCGGCGTCCTCATCAATCTCGCGCGGGGCAGCCTCTTCGACACCCCCCTCCTGTTTGCAACGCTGGTGACGATCGCCGCTGTGGGGGTCTCGTTCTACCTTGTCATCATCCTTGCTGAACGTCGCCTTGTCGGCGACCGCGGATGAGCATCATGAGGTTGGAATGGGCTCATCGGCGTACGTCGGTCGCCGATGTGCCGAAAAGCCGTCGACGTCGGATGCTCGCCGCAGGACTGACGCTGGCCTTCTCACTCGCCGCCTGCAACCTCGGGACGTCACCCTCGGTCAGCGGGTCGCCAAGCGGGGCGTCAGCCTCCTCGCCATCGGCGCCGACCAACCTGCGCGTTGGCTTGGGATACATCCCGAGCGTCCAGTTCGCCCAGTTCTACCTCGCGCAGGAGGCCGGCTACTACCGCGAAGCTGGGCTCGACGTCACCTTCAACAACCAGACCGATACGGACGTGATCACGCTGGTCGGTCAGGGGAAGGTTCAGGTTGGGATCGCCGATGGAACGAGCGTCATTCCGGCAGTCAGCCAGGGCATCCCAATCAAGTTTGTCGCCACCATCTACGCGCGGTTCCCCAACGTGGTGTACGCAAAGGCATCGAGTGGGATCACATCGGTGGCTGACCTGCGAGGCAAGAAGCTCGGAACGCCGGGGAGGTACGGCAGCAGCTGGATCATGCTGCAAGCCTTGCTCAGCTCCGTTGGGCTGAGAACGTCCGACCTCGACATCCAGTTCTATCCGGATTTTGGCCAGGGCGCTGCCCTCATCCAGGGCGCAGTGGACGCCGCGACCGGCTTCATCAACAACGAGCCGGTCGTCCTAGAGCGGTCTGGGACGCCGGTCACGATCATGCGTGTCGATCAGACGGTTCCGCTGCCGGGGAATGGCCTAGTTGCCGGCACTGACACGATCGCGACGCACCGCGCGGCGCTGCGGGCCTTTGTCGCCGCGACACTCCGAGCTATGAAAGAGATCCAAGCCGATCCACAGGCGGGACTCGATGCCGCGATTGCCGCGGTGCCTGAACTGGGGCAGGACAAGGCCATGCAATTGGCAATCCTGAAGGCGACGATCGCCACCTGGTCGAGCGACTACACAGTCAAGAACGGCAGTGGTGCCATCGATCGGGCGGCATGGACGTCCACGGTCCGCTTCATGGCAGGGCTGCCGGATGGGCCCATCTCCGGCACGCCGCCCACGGTGGACCAGCTCATCGATCAAACTCTGCTCCCGGGATAGGCCTATTCAGGGGCCTCGGTCCGGGTCGGAATCACGAAACGGTCGAGCGCATCGTCGCGGGTTCGCGCCAGCCGCTCGGCGGCATCGAGCGTCTGCGCCATCAGCATCATGGTGGTCACCGGGCCGACGCCGCCGGGGACCGGACTGATAGCCGCGACGACCGGGCGGACTGTCTCGAAGTCCACGTCGCCCACGATCCCTTCCCGCGTGGTGTTCACACCGCAGTCGATGAGGACGCAGGATCGGTTCACCATTTCGGGACGGACCAGGTGCGGCACCCCGGCGGCCACCACCAGGATCTCGGCTCGGCGCGTCTCCCGGGCCAGGTTGCGTGTGTGCCGATGGCAGATCTCGACCGTGGCATCTGCCGCGAGGAGCAGCGCGGCTACCGGCCGGCCAACAACGGTCGACCGACCGATGACCACTGCACGCCGCCCAGCCACGGGGATCTCGTAGCCGGCGAGGATGGCCATCACGGCGAGAGCGGTAGCCGGTACGAAGCCAGCCTCGCCACGCGCAAGGCGTCCGGCGTTCAGCGGCGTTGCGCCGTCCACGTCCTTGTCCGGATCGATGAGGGCCAGCACCTCGGCTGCGCGGAGGCGGGAGGGCAGTGGCTGGGCGACGACGATACCGGCGACCGTGGCATCCCGGTTCAGCGCGCCGATTCGCGCGGCAATGTCGCTGACCGGCGCACCCGCCGGCGGGACGACCTCGACGGGCTCAATTCCGACGCTGCGCGCCGCCCGCGCAAGGCTCGCTGCGTAGACCACCACCGGGCCCGTGTCATCGGCCCGCAGGATCGCCAGGCGCGCGGCCTCACCGGTCGCCTTGCGGAGCACCTCGCTCCGCTCCGACAGATCGCGCCACATGCGCGACGCGATCGTCTTGCCGTCCAGGATGCGCCCGGTCACTGCGCCCGCCTTCCGCTCACGCCATGCGCGCCGCGACGTCGGCCAGCGCCTGTGCCTCCGCACGGCCCAGATCGGCCTCCAGCCGGTCGAGCTCGTTCGCAGCCGCGGTGCGCAGCGGCGCGTCCGGCGCCAGTCCCGGCAGGTTGATGCGAACGTTGAGGGCGGCGCCCCGGGCCGATGCCGCCGCGAGGAGGGCTGCCACCCCGGCATCGCTCACCGTGTTGCGGTTGCCTATGGGCGCCATCCGGAGCGCGAGCTGGAGCGTCTCTGCGGCGAGGCGCGCCGTCTCGAGGG
>JALYLE010000064.1 GCA_030774375.1 Chloroflexota bacterium
GTCGGCCCGGAGGGCTGCCGATGCGTCGAGGGGCACCGCGCTTCGTGAGTCGCGACTGTGCAAGTGAATTGCACAGTTCGCGGGCAGCCGCCGGGTGCCGTTCCAGCCGCCGGTCAGGCGACGCTGCCGGAACGATGGTGGACGTGCCGCGGAGCCGGATGCAGCAGGAGATCGCGCCGGTCGCCCCAGTGCTTGAGGAATCGGTAGAAGTTGCGCTTCGAGAGGCGGTCGCGCTCCGCGTCGGGCAGCGACAGGTAGCCGCGATGCCCGTGCAAGCGGAGGGGCAGCCCTTCGCAGCGCACTGCACGCCACCCGGCGGCCCGCGCCAGGAACGAGAAGTCGAGATCCGCGTTTCGGTAGAAGCGGAAGTGCCGGTCAAAGAGGCCAACGTCCCTCAGGACGTCACGGCGCACGCCGAGGCAATAGCCCTCGACGGCGTCAACCTCCCCCGGTGGCGCCTCGCTGAACTGGCGGAGATCGTCGCTCGTGACGCCGAACGGGCCCGCGAGACCGACGGTCCCATCCTCGAAAGCAGCGGCGAGTGGGCCGACCAGATCGCCAACGGGCTCCACCGAGCCGTCGACAAGGATGCTCAGCTCACCGCGGCTCCGCCGCAGTCCCAGGTTCACGCTGTCGGCGTACCCGAGCCGCTCACTGGTGGGCAGGACGGTGGGTTCGACCTCCAGGTTGATAGGGTCGAGCAGCTCCGCAACGTTGAACGACGGCGCGTTCGCGACCACCACGAGTTCCCAGCTGACCGACGGCGAGATCGCCGCGAGTCCAGACAGGAGCCGGAGTAGGTCTCCCGGATGGTCCTCGGCGACCACGACCACGGTGGCGCGCAGCTCGGCGGGGGCGTCGAGGAGGCTGGCCAGGTCCTCGAGACGGGCATAGCCGACCGGGGCCGGACTCTCCGGCGGCGCGGGCCTTAGCTGGGTGCCGGAGGTCTCGTCCATCACCTCCCAGCCGAGCTCGCGGATCCGATCACGCAAGGCGTCGGCAGTTGCCCAGTCCCGCTCCTCCCGCGCGGCGGAGCGCTCGGCGACGAGCTGAGCGACTTCCGGCGGCGGTTCGCCACTCACGAGTCGACGTCTGTCGGATCGAGGGCGGTTCGAGAAGCGGGCGGCGACGATGGCCACGGTGCGCGGCGGCCGATAGGCCGTCCATCGGCCTCGCGGTCGAGCTTGTGGGCGCCCATCGTTTCGGGGTCGTACCGCAGGCGCTCGACCGGCTCACCACCGACCAGGTGCCGATCCACGATCTCCTGGGCATCCGCCGGCGTCAGCGCGGCATACCAGACGCCCTCGGGGTAGACGACCGCCATCGGTCCATTGCCGCACTGGCTGAAGCAGCCGGCGTGGTTGATCCGGATCCGACCAGCCAGGCTTCGCTCCTTGACCAGCGCCTTCAGGCGCGCGTGAACGCCGATCCCGTCGCCGTCGATCGCGGGGCACCACTCGCCACGCGTACAGACGAACACGTGCCGTTCGAAGACTGGCATGGCGGGCGCGAAATGTACTCCACTCGATGACCGAAGGTACCGGTCCGGCTAAAGGCACCTCAACCTTACTATCCGAACAGGAACCACGCCGACCGCACAACCTGACGCGGCACCGTGTCCACCCGGGAGAACCAATGATCACCAACGAAGTAGGGCAGCTGATGACGGCCTCCGAGGTCGCCGACATGCTGCATCTGCACGTCAACACCGTAAAGCGACTGGGCGACCGGGGCGAGCTCCCGTTCTTCCGGGTCTGCAAGCGCGGCGACCGCCGATTCCGGTACGACGACGTAATCGACTTCCTGCGCCGCAGCAAGTAGTCCCAATCAACAGCGTCCCGGCGCCCACGCCGGGGCTGCTGCGTCCCTGCCAGGGGGCGAACAACGACCGCCGAGGTGCCTATCTCTCGGCGGTCGTTGTGTGTCCGTCATAATGCCCGCCCATGACC
This sequence comes from Chloroflexota bacterium, assembly GCA_030774375.1. Next base: position 1,950 of record JALYLE010000064.1, read on the forward strand.
GATGAAGCCCGGATGCGCCTCGAGGAGGGCCAGCGACTCCTCGACACGGGCGATCCTGCCGCGGCTATTACCCTCCTCGCCCCCCTCACCGGTCATCCCGATCCCAATCTCGCCGGCGACGCCTGGCTGCTGATCGGAACGGCGCGGTACCGCGCCGACGACGAGGCAGGAGCGCTCGCCGCCTGGCAGCGCGCCGCGGAAGGCGGGGGAGCCAACGGCTGGCTCGGCTGGAAGAGCGTGGCCGAGCAGTACGTCCGCAACGGCGACCTGGAAGCGGCGATCGAGGCATACCGCGAGGCCGACCGGCGAGCGCCGGGCGACGAGCGCGGCCCCATCGCCAACCGCCTGGCCTGGCTGCTCAAAGAGACCGGCCACGACTTCTCGGCGCGCCGCCAGTTCAACCGCGCCCGCGGCCCATACGGCAGCTACGGGGCCTACGTGACCTGGGCACTGATCGCGATCAACGTCATCGTCTACGTGATCGACGAGGTGATCTCCGGTGGACGTGGCGGCCCGCTGACGGAGGCGGGGCTGCTCTACGGCCCAGCCATACGCGAGGGCGAGTGGTGGCGCCTCATCACGTACGCCTTCCTGCACGCCCCCTTCGCCGGCAGCTTCGGGATCCTGCACATCGGCTTCAATATGTACGCGCTCTTCCTGTTCGGACCGATCATGGAAGAGCTCTACGGACACATCGAGTACCTGGTCATCTACCTGCTCTGCGCCCTGGGTGGAGCCGTCCTGACGATCCTGGCCGCGCCGCAGCAGGCTGCCCTCGGGGCATCCGGCGCGATCTTTGGCCTCTTTGGGCTCGGATTCGTCGTGATGCGGAGGCACCAGCTGGCCCTCGGCCCTCGTGCGCGGATGATCCTGTCGCAGATCGGAACGCTGCTGGTGCTGAACCTGTTCATCACGTTCGCCGTCCCGGGGATCAGCTGGACCGGCCACGTTGGCGGCCTGGTGGTCGGTGGCGTCCTTGGATTCCTGCTGCCGCCGGCGGCGGGGACAACACTCGCCGGCCTGTGGCGCCGCCCGGACGGGTCTTCGTTCCAGGGTGGGATGCCGCCTGGTCTGCGGTTCGCCGCCTATAGCGCGGTGACCATCGTCCTTGCCGGGGGCGCGTGGCTCTTCGTCACCGGAACGATCGGGTAGCGCGGCCGTACGCGGCCCCGGAACGGCTAGGTGCTCGCCACCTTCTGCTCGGTGGGTCGGGCCGCTGACTTCGCCGGCCGCGTCGGTCGGATGTACAGCCCAATGACAACCGTCAGGTAGGCGAGCCAGGTCAGCAGCGTGATCCATTCCGGCTGGCTGGTATAGCCAAACAGGGCATGCAGGAACTGCCCGATAACGCCTATCCCGCCGCCCTGATGGGGCACGATCGCCGAGATGTCGAAGGCCGTCGCCGTTCCGATCCGGATCCAGCCGATCTCGACGAACTCATGGAGCGCGCTGGCCACCAGCCCGGCCGCCACGAAGATCAGGGCCAGGCCGGTCCACCCAAAGAAGGTACGCAGGTTGAGGACGCGCGCCCCTCTGTAGAAGCCAAAGCCCAGGGCCACCGCGACCACCAGACCGATGAGCGCACCCAGCAGCACTGAGGAAGCGCCGAGGTCGGCCTTGGAGGCAGCCGTCGCCTGGCCCAGCAGGAAGAGGGAGGTCTCGATGCCCTCGCGGATCACCGCGGCGAAGGCGAGCACGGCCAGGCCCCATACGCTGCCTGAGGTCAGGGACCTGTCGACCGCGGCGCGGAGATCCTGCCCAACCGTAGCGGCGGTCCGACGCATCCAGAACAGCATCCAGGTGACGACCCCCGCCGCCACGAGCAGGGTAGTGCCTTCGAAGATCTGCTCCGCCGGGGCAGGAAGCTCATGGATCGTGATCCAGAGCAGCGCCCCGACCGCCACGCTCAGCAGGACCGCGATCCCGGTGCCGAGCCAGATTGGACCGAAGTGGCGTCGGTTCCCGGTCCTCCCCAGGTAGGCGAGGATGATGGTGACGATAAGGGCGGCCTCGACCCCCTCGCGGAGCCCGGTGAGCAGTCCCGTGCTGAACGATCCGAAGTCCAAAGAGGCGCCTCTAAGTGCTGGATTGGTGGGGGATTTCCGACTGGAGTTAGGCTAGCCTAACCTCTGGACTTCGTCAAAGCGAAGTACCGATGACCCGGTCGGAATTGCCCAGCGGCCCCTGAGCGCAGGTCGCGGCCGGGCGCTCGCGTTCGCGCATACCTGCCAGCCGATGGCAGGATTCCGAGCTACCCTGAACCGCGATGCCCCGACGTTCCACACCCATCGAATGGGTCGTCTTCGCCGCCCTCGGCTTCGCTTGGGGGAGCAGCTACCTGTTCATCAAGATCGGGGTCGAGACGCTCACCCCGTTTACGCTCGTCGCCGCACGAACGGCGATCGGCGCCGCCGTCCTGGGCGCGGTGCTGTGGATCAGTCGCGAACGGCTCCCACGGACGCGGAGCGCCTACGGCCACATGTTGGTCGTCGCGGTGCTCGGCATCGCCCTGCCCTTCTCGCTCATCACGTGGGGCGAGCAGACGATCGATTCCGGGCTGGCGGCGATCCTCAACGGGAGCGTCCCGCTCTTCGCAATCGTCCTGGCGGCGATCGTCCTGACCGACGAGCCGATCACCCTCAACCGCCTGGTCGGCCTGCTGGTCGGCTTTGGCGGGGTCGTGATGATCACCAGCCCAAGCTTCAGTGGCGGTTTGGGCGGGAGCGTTCCGGGAGAGCTGGCGCTCATCGGCGCATCGATCTCGTACGCCGCGGCGGGTGTCTACGCCAGGCACACGGTGCGCGATCTTCCACCCCTGACGAGCGCCTTCCTGGAAGTCGGACTGGCGTTCCTGCTCGTCGTGATCCTCGCTTTTGGGCTTGAGAATCCATTCGGCACCCATGTCGACGCGTCGACCATCCTGGCCGTCTCGTGGCTGGGCCTGATCGGCTCCGGGCTCGCCTTCCTGGGCTTCTTCTTCCTGCTCGGCCGATGGGGCGCGACGCGCACCTCAACGATCGCCTACGTGCTTCCAGTTGTCGGCATCGCTCTGGGCGTCACGGTGCGCCAGGAGACGGTCGGCCTCCCGGTGCTGGCCGGAATGGTGCTGATCATCGGCGGCGTGGCATTGGCAAACAGCGGATTCGGGCACCGACGGCTGATCGGCCGCCGCGATCCTGCCACGCAGGGCGAGGGGACGATCCAGGCGGGGGAGTAGGCCGCATAGAATCACGCTCGCATGATCGATTTTTCGCTGACCGATGCGCAGCGCGACGTCCAGCGCACGGCGCGCGCGTTTTCCGAACACGAGATCCTGCCCCGCATTCGCGAGCTGGACGCCGAAGCCCAGTACGACCGGTCCCTGTACGAGAAGATGGGCGCCGCGGGGTTCCTGGGTCTGCCGATCCCCGAGCGGTATGGCGGAGCCGGGATGGACTACATCGCCTTCGCGCTGCTATGCGAGGAGATGGAGCGTGCGGATACCGCGTTCCGGGTGATCCTGTCCGTTCACACCGGGCTGAACTCGTTGACGCTCCTCCAATGGGGGAGTGAGGAGCAGAAGGAGCGCTATCTCGTCCCGCAGGCACGCGGCGAGAAGCTGGCGACCTTCGGGCTGACCGAGCCGGGGGTTGGCTCCGATGCCGCCAACCTTGCGTCAACGGCCCGGCGCGACGGCG
>JALYLE010000065.1 GCA_030774375.1 Chloroflexota bacterium
TGGCCGCTGCGGAGGCGCACGCCAGGGAGGTGGCCGACGACCATGACGGTCGTCCGTACAGCGAGGGTGGTTGGTATCCGCCGCGCCGGCCGAACGTTCTGGACACCTCCGTCACCCAGGTGCGCCATGAGAGCTGGCAGCAGAAGCGCTACGGTCCTGGCGGCCTGCGGACCGATGGCGGTCGGGATGGCTCGCCACCCGCTGCTTCGCTCGACCTCCCGGGACCGCGCGACAACGGTTCGCCGGGTCCGTGGAACGATCCGCCCACCGTCCTCGATCGCGTTGGCGAGGTACGCCCGCACGTTCGCGTGGATCCGGAGAGCGGGATGCCCATCGCGGAGCGGCGTCGTCCCAGCGTTCTGCCGCATGACGCAGGGCTCCGTAGCAGTCCGGCTGTTCAGGAGGCGCATGAGGATCAGCGCAAGCGGGTTTGGAGCAGTGACGCTGCTCAGGTGGCGCGTGACAGCCGGCTCCCGCGTGCTACCAGTAGCGATGCTGATCAAGCGAGAGAAGGTGGTGGCCACGACGCCCCCAGCGAACTCCCCACAGCGCTCCACGCCCCACCCCGCAACCGGTGGCAGTGGCTGCTCGCCCTCTGCTCGGAGATCGACGGCTTTCCACGCCACCTGGGGATCCACGTGGGCGGGATGTTGGTGACAAGAACCCCACTCATCGACCTGATCCCCATCGAGCGCGCCAGCATGCCCAACCGGGTGGTGACCGAGTTCGACAAGGAGGACGTCGAGGCGCTCGGCCTGGTGAAGATCGACCTGCTCTCCCTCCGGACCCTGGGCGTGGTGAGCGATGTCCTGGATCGAGTCGCCCGCGACACGGGGCACCGCCCGGACCTCGACCGCCTCCCCCATGACGACCCGGAGGTCTTCGCGTCGATCCGTACCGCCGACACGGTGGGCATGTTCCAGATCGAGTCGCGGGCCCAGATGCAGGCGCTCCCCAAGTCCCGACCCGAGCGCTTCGAGGACCTCGTCGTCCAGGTGGCGATCATCCGTCCCGGTCCCATCCAGGGGAACGCCGTTCACCCCTACCTCCGAAGGCGCGCGGGTTCGGAACCCGTCACCTACCTCCATCCGAGCCTGCAGCCGATCCTGGAAGACACCCTGGGCGTGATCCTCTACCAGGAGCAGGTGATGCAGATCGCCATCTCGGTCTGCGGCTACACGGCCATCGAGGCGGACATCTTCCGCAAGGCGATGGGCTCCCATCGGTCCCACCAGAAGATGCAGGCGGAGCGCGACCGATTCGTGGGCGGCGCCATGCGGACCGGCCTCACGGAACCCGATGCGGAGGAGCTCTTCAAACGCTGCTCGGCCTTCGCCGAGTTCGGCTTCGCCCGGGCTCACGCCGCGGCCTTCGCCAAGATCACCTATGACACTGCCTGGCTCAAGCTCCACTACCCGGTGCACTACCTGGCGGGGCTGCTGAACAACCAGCCGATGGGCTTCTACTCCCCCTCGGTCCTGGTGGGCGATGCCAAGCGGCACGGCGTGCGCGTCCTGCCGGTCGACGTCAACGCCTCGCGCTGGGAGCACGCCACCGAACGGATCGGCGAGTCCGGCGACCCGCGACGTGACTATGCCATGCGCCTTGGCCTGCGCCAGGTGAAGGGGATCGACGAGGCGAGCCGTGAGCTGCTCGATGAGCAGCGAGCCATCGGTCCATATCAAGGGGTGCGCGAATTCGTGGCGCGCACGAGCCTGGGCGAGCAGGTCGTTGAGCGCCTCATCGCCATCGGCGCCTTCGACTGGACCGATATCCCCCGTCGCGAGCTGCTCTGGCAGCTCCGCACCACGCTGGCCGACGCGGACCCGGACCGCCCTGCGCTGGGCCTCACCGACGATGCCCAGCGTGCCCTCGGTGCCTCGCTCCCGCCGATGAGCTTCGCGGAGCGGATTGCCGCCGACTACCGGGAGCTTGGCCTCTCGCCGACGGCCCATCCGGTCGAGCTGTTCCGCGAGCGCGTGGCGGCGCGCGGCGTGATCCCCATTGGCGAGGCCGGACGCCGGCGCGATCGGTCTGTCGTTCGGCTGGCAGGGCTGGCGGTCAGCATCCAGCACCCGATGACCGCCAAGAACTTCGTCTTCATCGCGCTCGAGGATGAGTCGGGGATGATCAACGTCACCGTCCGGCCGCAGGTCTATACCGCCTATCGGGCGCTCCTGCACCGCCATCCGCTGCTGGTGATCGAGGGCATGCTGCAGGTCGAAGGCGAGGTGCTCAACGTGGTGGCGCGCCGCATCCGCGCCGTGGATGCAGTCGTCGCCGAGGTGCCACGACTGGCGGGACGCGGCCGCGAGACCCGCATCGACCTCGCCAAGCAACAACGGATGTTCCGCTGAGCCGGCTACGATCCTCAGGATGCCGGAACCCCTCTTCGACGCGGTTCGGACCTTTGCCTTCAGCCTGCCCGATGCCTGGGAGGACCATCCGTGGGGTGAGACCGTCGCCAAGGTTCGAAAGAAGGTCTTCGTCTTCTTTGGCCAGGAGCAACCGGCCGACGGCGGCTGTTGGCTGGGCGTGAAGCTGCCGCACTCGAAGGACCTGGTCCTGGCGTTGACCTTTGCCAAGCCGATGGGCTACGGGCTCGACCGCGGCGGCTGGGTCGGGATCCAGGCGCCGCTCGACACCCCGCTCGAGATGCTGCTGACGTGGGTCGAGGAGAGCTATCGGGCCGTCGCGTCCAAGACGTTGGTCGCCCAGCTGGACGCCCGGCAGAAGGCGGAGGGAACCTGAACGGCGGGCATCCCGTCCTGACCTTCACATCGAGCCGCGCAGTCGGCTCCCGTGGAGGAAAGCACCGATGCGACGTCTCCTGCTCATCCCCGCGACCGCCATTGCGGCGCTCCTCATGGCAGCCGGGCCCGCGCTGGCCTGCGGCGGCCTGATCGGTCCGAACGGCGCGGTCAACCTGCTCCGCACGACGACCCTGGCCGCCTATCACGACGGCGTCGAGCATTACGTCACAGCCTTCCAGTTCGCGGGTGGCGGCGGGGCGTTCGGTTCGATCGTTCCGCTTCCGGGCGTCCCATCCAAGGTCGAGAAGGGCGGCGCCTGGACCCTCCAGCGCCTCATCCGCGAGACCGATCCGCAGCCACTCTTCGCGCGCGACGCGGCGCTGAGCGCTGGCAGGGTAGAGGTGCTCCTCACGGTCCGCATCGACGCCCTCGACATCACCGTGCTGCGCGGGGGTGGAGATCAGGTCGGCGCCTGGGCCAAGGACCATGGCTTCCGGCTGCCACCCGACGCTCCAGAGGTTCTCGACTTCTACGCGTCCCGATCGCCCATTTTCCTGGCGGCCGTCTTCGACGCCGATGCGGCCGCCGAGCGAGGCCAGGCAATCGGCGACGGGACGCCGGTGCACATCACCATCCCGACCGCGAACCCGTGGGTGCCGCTCCGCATCCTGGCGCTCGGCAAGGTCGCCGGGGAGCGCGTCGACGCTGACATCTACCTGCTCACCGACCGTCGCCCGGCCGTATTGCCGGACCCGAATGCCAACGGGCTGACGTTGCAGGTCAGCGAGGTCGCGAGCGCGCAGCTGCTCGATGACCTGCGCTCAGACAAGGGCATGGGTTGGGTCCCGAAGCGCGCCTGGCTGAGCAAGGTCCGGATCGACGGAGCCGCCAGCGACCTGCGCTTCGACCTCGCAATCGACGCCAGCGGCCGCGGTCAGCCGTCACTGGTCGACGCGGGCCTGGCCTCGGTGCGTTCGGGTCCGCCACCTTCGATCCCAGCCGGCAGCGTCATCTGGGTCCTGCTGCTCGCGGCAGTGGTCCTCGGGATGCCGCTGATCGGTGGTCTCGTGCTCGCGCGCTCGACGCGTCGCCCGTCACCCGGAGCGGATGCCTAGACCGATGCCGGCGCGGCGCGCCCTCGTGGTCGCCTCGCTCCTGCTCCTCGCGGTGGGAGCGATGGCCGGCTGCGGTGGCGCCGCGCCGGTTCGCGTGCGGATCACCATCCACTACTCGCATTTCGATCCGGCGGCGCTGACGGTTCCGCACGGCGTGCCAATCACATTCACCCTGGTGAACAGCGACCCAATCGATCACGAATGGATCGTGGGCGACGAAGCGCTGCACCAGCGACATCGGACCGGAACCGAGCCGTACCACCACGCGCGCCCGACCGAGGTGACCATCCTCGCCCTCTCCACCAAGACAACAACTGTCACGTTCGCGACGCCCGGGACGCTGAAGTACATCTGCCACCTTCCCGGTCACGAAGCCTTCGGCATGGTCGGCACGCTGACGGTCACGTAGCCCCTCGGTCGCAGCCCTGGCCGGCAGCGCCGCGCTGACCGGGGCTTACCATCCGCTGATGCTCGGGCACGAGGCGGGTCGGCGGCGCAACGAGCGACTGCTGATCATCGGCGTTGGGGCCTATGCCCTCGTGGTGGTCGTGCTCATGATCATCGAGGGGGTGACCATCACCCCCGATGTCCTGGCAGTCGCCTTCGCCCTCGTGGCGCTCCTCCTGGGACGCGGCGTGCTCTTCTTGCGGGACTGGATCCCGTTCGTGGCCCTCTTCCTGGCGTACGAGCTGATGCGCGGCGTGGCGGACAACGCCGGATTCCCCGTCCACGTGGCGGACGTGCTGGCGGTCGAGCGATTCGTCGCATTCGGTCACCTGCCGACCCAAATGCTCCAGGATCTCTTCGATCCGGATCGCGGGGTGAACGCGTGGACCATCCTGGCCACGATCGTGTACATGCTCCATTTCGTTCTGCCCATCGCCACCGGCTTCGTCCTGTGGCTCTGGAGGCGCCCGATCTACTACGGCTACGTGGCCGCCTTCATCGTGCTCAGCATGGCGGGCTTCATCACCTTCCTGCTGCTCCCCGTGGCCCCGCCCTGGGATGCTGCACAGCAGGGCCTCATCAACGGCCCTGACGGGCGGCCGGCGATCGCCTACCTGAAGCCGGATGCCTTCACGGCTCTTGCGAATGCGCTTGGCTTCAACGGCCGCGAGATCTACACGTATACCTTCTACGACGTGAACCCCAACGGAGTGGCCGCCTTCCCCTCGCTGCATGCGGGCTACCCGTTCCTCTCATTCCTCGTCCTGCGGCGTGCCTTTGGACGAATCGGCTGGCTCGCCTTCGCGTACACCGTGCTCGCCTGCTTCTCGATCATCCTGACGGCGGACCATTACCTCGTCGACGTGTTGGGTGGCATTGCGTACGCATCCGCCGCATATCTGCTCGTCGCGCGTCCGCCGTCCTGGTTGCGCGCCCTCACCCGCCGGCTCTCCGCCGATGACCCGGTCGTCGAACCAGGGACCTAGGCCCGGCAGCGGCTGGCTTCGGGTCGAGGATGGTCTCCTTGCCGGCTGGTCCCTGGCGCTTCCGGCTGTGGGTGGCTGGTTTGGCTCGACGAGCATTCCGCCTGGCCTGGAGGGCGGTGGCGCGTTGGCCGGCTTCGTTCAGCTGCTCGCCGTTCTGGGCGCCTTCGCGGCCCTTCTGACCCGCCCGACGGATCAGCCGCCGGTGCGGGTCGGCGAGGTCGAGGCCCCGCGCATCGCGCTCTCGGGGCCGCTCATCGGCGGCCTGGCCTTCGCCTCCGCTGGCGCCATCGAGGGCCTGGGGCTGCCCTCCGGTGATTGGCTGATCGCAATCTCGTTCGTGGTGCTGTTGATCGGGATTCTCGCCGCGTCACATCTGCCCGTCGTCTCGGCCCGGCTGCGGCGGCTCTTCGTGCTCCCCTTCATCCTCGTCAGCTCCACCTACTTCAACGGCTTCGCCGGCACCATCCTGGGCTCCCTGGACATCGGCGAGCTGATCGCGCAGGCACCCGCCACGAGCCTGAGCTTCGCACTCTTCCTCCTGGTCCTGATCCTGGGCGGCATGGCCGCCTTCTACGCGATGTTCGTGGTCGCTCCCCGCGAGCTCGCCGATCCAGAGGGCCGGGCGCTTCCATGGATCGCTCGCTTCATCGTGTATGTGGCGGCAAGCCTGGCGGGCGTCAGCTGGCTGCGCCTCGTCTCGGGCTGACCCATCGGAGAGGTCCGAGTCGGTGGCTATGGCGCCGGGGCGGACGCTCCAAGGATCGTCGGTAGCAGGGTCCCGAAGAGATATCCCGCGATGCCGGCGAAGGCGCCAAGGAAGAGGATCTCGAGGCCGGATCGGACCCAGTCGCGGCGGGTCCAGCGCGACTTGAAGACGCCGATGCCAAAGAGGACCGCCGCCGTGGCGATGATGCTGCCGAATAGCGCACCGGCATTCACGGGCAGAATGAGGTAGGGGATGATCGGCACCGCTGCCCCGAACCCGAACGAGACGCCCATCACCAGCGCGCCCTGCGCCGGCGACCCCTTGGCCGCGTCGCCGGTGAGGCCAAGCTCCTTTTCGACCATGGTCTTCAGCAGGACGTCCGGATGCGAGGCCAGCGTGCGGGCCATGCCGGTGGCCTCGCTACGCGGGAGGCCGTCCTCTTCGAACATGTAGGCCATCTCCGCCTCGGCCTCGCCGGGCCGCTCGGCGACTTCCTCGCGCTCTCCGACGACCTGCGCCTCGAATATCTCGCGCTGGCTTTTGCTGCTCATGTACTCGCCGGCGGCCATGCTGAAGACGCCCGCCAGGCCGGAGGCGATCCCCGCAATCAGGACCGCGAAGCGGTCGGCGTGGGCACCGGCGACCGTGCTCACCACCGCCAGCGTGCTGACCAGTCCGTCCTGCATGCCAAAGATCGCCTCCCGCGTCTCCCCCAGGAAGCTCGCCCGGCGCCGCTCCTCGTCGAGGTGGCCCTTGAGCCACTCGCGATCGAACTGGTCAGCGGACAGCTCGGCGCGGGCTCCTTCATCGTCGAGCGGGTGCGCAGTGGCTTGATTGCTCATGCGTGGGACGAACTCCGAGGCTCGTGGCCGAGTAGGTGGATTGAAGGACGCATGCCGATCGTAGCTGACTCCCTGCCCGGGCGCCGGAAACACCTACCGGTGTCGGAGGGGAACGGATCGACCGATTGCGGCGTCCTCCTCGCACCAAACGTCCGCAGCACATGGAGTCGAGGAGATGGACCAGCTGATCCGGCGGCGCCGCGGGAGCCGAAGAATGGTGGGCGCGCTGGCGGCGGCAGCCCTCGTGGTGTTGATCGCGGCCTGTGGCGCGGGTGCGGGCGGTGCACCAATCAACCGGGATATCGCGGGGCAACCCGGTGCGGCCGCGGCGAGCGGGGCAGCCGAGGGAGCGAGCACCGGGAGCGGGGATAAGGGAGCCCTGGCCGCGCTCGCCGATCAGAAGATCATCAAGACCGGCGAGATCACGGTGGAGGTCCCGAACGTGGCGAGCGCCCTGGCCGC
>JALYLE010000066.1 GCA_030774375.1 Chloroflexota bacterium
ACCTGCTTCTCAACGCGATCGAGCCCGCGGCGGCCATCATCAGCGTGGGCGCCGGCAACCCCTATGGGCATCCGGGCTCGGAGGCGCTGCGTCGACTTGCGTCGCGCGCAGGGCTCGCCGTCCTGCGCACCGACCAGGACGGCACCGCAGAGGTGGTGACCGATGGTCGAAGCTGGACGCTCACAACGCGCGACGGAACGACCGCTCCCAGGCCCACGCGGGCCTCGAGCGCGCCACGGGGAGCTTCCCGCGCCGGACCCGCCAACGATTCACCGACGACGCCGGAGCGGGGAGCGGGTAGCATCGGACCGTGGCCCTTCCGACGCCCGCGCGCGCACGGCAGATCCTCGCCGAGCTGGAGATCCCGGCGGGGATCGTCTCGCACTCCGAGGGAGTCGCGCGCGTGGCGATCGAGGCTGGTCGGCTCGTGGCCGCAACGGGGATCCCGGTCGACCTGCCGCTCCTCGAGGTCGCCGCCCTGCTCCACGACATCGACAAGCCACGGATCCGACGGAGCGGGGGTGAGCATGGGATCGTCGGTGCGCAGATGCTCGTGGCCATGGGGTATGAGGAGCTGGCCATGCCCGTCGCCTCGCATCCGGTGAACTGCCTTCTCGACGAAGAGCGCTTTCCACGCGGCTGGCCGTCCGTGCTCCTGGCCATCGCCGACAAGCACGTGGCCCAGGAGTTCATGAGCATCGACGAGCGGCTCGACGGCATGGTGGCGCGGCATCCTGAGTATCGGAGCCAGATCGATGCCGCCCGGCTACCGGCGCGAGCCCTCGAGCATGAGATCGCCGAGGTCGTGGGACTGACCGATGAGGCGCTGGTCGACCTGCTGCGATTCGCCTTCGCGCCCCTCTCCCGGGAGGCGCGAGCCCAATGACGGTCGAACTGCTACTCGTGCACGGCGACGACGGTCTGGGGGTGAGCCTGGCCCTTGATGCGTTCGCGGCCCGCCTTGGCGTCCCCGATCGAACCGAGCTCGTGCCCGAGCGCTCCCCGGACGAAGCGACGCTTGATCGGGCAGCGGTCGAATCGGCCTCGGTTGGGCTGTTCGGGCCGCACCTCGTCGTGCTGCGCCAGCCGTTGAAGGCGGCGGGTCGCTCCGGAGCGCTTGGCGAGAAGCTTCTCGACCTCGTTCGGCGGCTTCCCGCCGGCGCGGCCCTCGCTCTCGCCGAGGAGCGCCCCTCGCGCGACGTCAGCAAGCCGCCGGCGCTCCTCTCACAGCTTGCGGAAGCGGTCCGTGACCGCGACGGTCAGGTGCTGGAGCGGCTCGCGCCACGCCGCAATGAGCTCGCGGGCTGGACGGTGCGGCACGCGGCGACGATCGGGGTGCGCCTCGAGCCTCGCGCCGCGAGCGTGCTTGCCCAGCGGGTCGGCGGCGCGGTCTGGGAGAGCGACGTCGAGCGCGGAGAGCAGACGCGGGTCGTGGATTCTGAGCTACGCAAGCTGCAAACCTACGCCGGCGACCGTCCGATCTCGGTCAGCGACGTCGAGGCGCTTACAAGCGATGCGCGGCCGGCATCGGTGTTTGCCATCACGAACGCCCTCGACCGGCGCGAGCCGGCCGCTGCCGCGGCGGCGTTGGAACGGGCGCTCGCCGAAGACCAGCCGGTGCTGCGCATCATGGCCTCCCTCGCGGGCCGGATCTCCGATCTGATCGTGGCGCGCGAGCTGTCCGAGCGTGGTGCCCTGCCCGCCGAGCTGACCCGACGCGTGGGACGCGGCAACGCCCGTGCGGCAGAGCGAATCGTGGAAGCTGCCGGCCGCTACCGTCGCGAAGAGCTGGAGGCGATGCTCCGCGGCCTCTTCGAGGCCGACCTGGCGGTGAAGGCGAACGACGTCGAGCCGGCGCCGGCAATCACCGCTTGGCTAGGCGAGTACGTGTTGGCGGGCAGGGGGTCGGCGGGTCGTTAGGATCGAAGGCTGCGAGCTGACGCGCGGCTGGTCGCTCGGATGAGGTCGTCGGCGGAGGAGAGCCGAATCCGGATGCGGTGCGCCGGCGGCTTGGTCAGGCCGCGGGAGATCGCAGGACGCGGTCGCTCTCGATGGCGAAGGTGCAGCGCGCCTCACCCAGGCCCAGGATGCCGATCAGCTGCTGGTCGACGTAGAGCTGGCGGCACGGGATGCACAGGGCGCCCGGAATCGCGAAGAAGAGCCGCTCCAGCGTCTCGCCGTCGCGGAAGGCGGTGTCGAAGACGCTGGTCAACAGGTCGCCGCTACAGAAGCGGCAGGTCTCTGCCGTTCGCAGGACCGGGCTTGACTCGCTCATGGCCGCGAGCATGCGATCCGCGCGGTGCCCTCTCAATAGGAGGACCGGCGGCCCTTGGCTGGTACCTGGCCACTGACGGCGCGCGGCCGCCCATGCCCGCGTTCGGAGCCCAGTACCCCCAGTACCTCCAGGTGGCCGGGAGCACGGCTCAGACGATGCGCACCACCTGCGCCGCGTTGCTCCACAGCCGCTCGAGCCCGTAATACTCGCGCTCGTCAGGGGCAAAGAGGTGCACGATCACGCTCCCGTAGTCGAGGAGCACCCAGCGGGCATTGCCGCGACCCTCGATGCCCATCGGACGGATCCCATCGGCGCGAAGATCGTCGACGATGGCGCCGGCAAGGGCCTGGAGCTGACGATCGCTGCGGCCCGAGGCGATCACGAAGTAATCGGCCATGGTCGTGACCTCGGCCGTACGGAGCAGGACGATGTTCGAGGCCTTCTTGTCCGACGCGACGTCGACGATGCGGTGGGCCAGCTCGGCAGGATCGGTTTCGAGGCTGGTCGGTACCGGCTTGGCCAGGGTCTGCTCCTTGCGCGGCTCGCTATGGGCGGTAGAGGTGCTGCTCGCTGATCAGCTCCTCCACGACTCGGGGGACAAGGTAGCGGATGGCGCGGCCGCCCGCCACCCGGTCCCGAATCTCGGATGACGAGATGTCGAGGGCGGGACCGTCGACGAGGTGGATGCGCTCGGCCGCCACTCCGAAGCGCTCCTCGAGCGCGGCGCGATCCGGCAGCTCGATACCGGGGCGTGGACCGACGACCCACTCGACGAGTGAGAGCAGGCGGTCGGGTTCGTGCCAGCCATCGATCTGCGCCAGGGAGTCCGCCGCCATCACCAGGAAGAGCGTGGCGCCCTCGTAGAGCACCCGCAGCTCCTCGACGCTGTCGACCGTGAAGGATGGCCCCGAGCGCTCCATCTCGATCAATGAGAGCTCAAAAAGGCTCTCACTGCCGATCGCCAGGCGGGTCATCAGCAGCCGATTCGCGGCGCTGGTGATCACCCGGCCCTGCTTGTGGGGCGGCTGCGCGGCAGGCATGAACAGGACCCGCTCGAGTCCCATCGCGTCGGCTGCCAGCG